>NZ_JNCF01000101.1 GCF_000770585.1 Legionella norrlandica
CTTTATTTGGGGTAGAGCCAGAAAACGCAGTCCCTATCGTCGAAAACGTGAACAAAAAGCCCAGTTTGGAGAGTTAATACAAATGGATGGTTCCATTCATGATTGGTTAGGAACAGGCAAACATCACTGCCTGCTCACTATGGTTGATGATGCCACAAGCACCAGTCTATCCACGTTAGCGTCAGGAGAAACCACGCGAGTTGTTTTTGAGTGCTTTAAAAAATGGTTGGAGAAGTATGGGATACCATTGGCAATCTACGTGGACCTAAAAAATGTGTACGTATCGAATAAACGCCATCCAGGATTTTGTCATTTTGAAGTGGCTTGTAATAAATTAGGAGTTCGTATTATCAAGGCTTACTCCCCACAAGCTAAAGGGCAAGTGGAGAGGAATCATGCCGTTTATCAAGACCGTTTTGTGAACGAGTTAAGGCTTGAGAATATCCATACTGTTGATGAGGTTAACCGGGTTCTTGAACATGGTTTTATAGACCATTTGTATGAGAAATTTTCCAAACCAGCACAAAATCAGGAATCTGCTCACCGCCCATTAGGCAGAACTGATTTAGACCAAATTTTATGCTGGGAATATCAACGTCAAATTCAACATGATTGGACCTTTTATTTTCAAGGAACGCTGTATCAGGTAAAAAAACATCAAGGCGATTGGATAAAACCTAAAGTATCTGTATTTGTCAGGAAACATTTAGATGGCTCTGTTTCTGCCTGGTATGATGATAAACGATTAAGCCTGGAGGTTCTTAATGAAAAACCTGAGAAAATTAAAAAACCTTATCAAAGAAAGCTTTATAACAATATAAAACCTATTTCCTGGAAACAAACCAATTCGTATTTATTTAGATAGAATCTACATTGCTGAGGTATCATAGGATCTAAGTAGGATAAAGAGATATAAGAAGACAGTGGATAAAGCGAATAACAATAAAACGTAATGCGGATAAATCGAGTGCTGAGTGCTGGAAATAATCCCGTCATTAGTCGTTACGGGCAATCCTTTTTTGATATCTGATAAATAGCCTGTTCCTTGCATCAGTATTTCATATGTTATTTGATATGAAATAACTATTTCAAGTTACGATATTTTGTTTATAATTTAAAGTCAAATACTTCCTTCCATTTTATTTTTCAAACTTAGATAGAATAGTTCTGTTCCCAGAAGAATTTAAAGAAATTTTGGCAATACATTTCCATTGCGCAAAAAAATAGGAATTCATCTATTTGAATCCACTTTGAAAAAGATTTACACTATCTGCTCGATTAGGAAAATTCTTGAGAATTATTCTCGTAAGGCTGGGATGGACATTCTATATCCTCTATAAATTAAGACATTTTTTGTTTACCTGTCTTAAGAAACAAGGGATAGATGATACGTTAATATAGTCTTATTCGGGTCATGAAATCCGAAAATCTCTTGGCAACTGGTAACACCAGCCGTAGACTGGGCCAATATTGTAATTTTTAAAACAGAGTGAATAACCTGATTCCACCAAGATTCAAGCTATGTACTCTGAACAATACGATGTATTAGTTGGGGAAACAAACATGCAGGAAAAGCGAAATAATACACCCTTTTCAACACAGGCAACTATTTTACAACAGTTAGGTATTAAGGATAGCCCCGGGATATGCTCACCTCTTGCTAACTTATATGCAAGTTACAAAATGGGGGGAACTGGCCGCGCTTTTTTAGATGAAGGGCCGTTAAAAACTTATGAATGTGCTAAAGAAATGGAGGAACATCAATCCATGGTAGCGCAAAAATCAAGTGAGAAAGGTGGAAGTAGTTTTGGGAGTTTAATTGGAATGCATGTTGCCTTTTTCGATAATCACAAGATGTTTAAAGGTGAGCGTGCCTCTGTAGATGAGTTATCCACTACAGAGGGAGCCAAAAAGGTACTCAAAGATTCAGAACATGTGCTTGTAAATTACCCTACAAGCCGTACGCAAGCTAATAAAATCTCGCCTTATCATCAAGTTTATTATGGTCATACTGCAGGTACCAATCAATGCTCTTATTTTAACTCAAACCTCCCAGGTGGTGAACGAGAAGGCAATTGTGATGAAATACTTGAAGTTTTTGTAAAGGATATACAGAAGTCAGCTGATCATGATGGTCGGAATTGTGTTATTGGAAGATCTTTATAATCATGAAGGACAAGAGGATATGTAATTGTAAGAGCATATCCTCTTGAAAAGTCAATTACATTATAAGGCATCCGCTATCGCTACTCTGAGGGGATGAATCATCATTGCTATAATTGTCATGTACGCTTCGTCCGATTTTATGTTGAGAGGCTTGATATGAAGCAGAAACAAAAAAAGCCATTGTATTAACAGCAGCCCCAGCTCCATTAAGCGCAGCTTGCTCATAATTTCCCTTCATTAGTTCACTTGCGCCATCTTTCACCATAGCACCAACTTCACGTGCATGATATGTTGGTAGACTACCAGTCCCCGAACGTATTTCTTCTAAATTCTGATCAACAGCTGTAACCATGTTGGGCCCCATAGGTTTCTCTTGCTCAATCAATATTTTATTAACTTCGTAGACAGCATCTAAATACAAGTTATTACTTATTTCCCCTTTTAAAGCTTCCATTTTATCATGTAAATCATGACGAGGGTTGGTCTCTTTTTCCTGACCTACGGTTGGATCAATTTTTGCCTTTGTCATAGCACACCTTATGTGTTTTAGTTAATCTTAATGACTCAAAATACATTATAATGATTAATTGTTAACACTTTATTAATTGCCAAAACTCTTCAGACTTAAAGCTGTATATAGCGAGGAACCAAAAAAAATGATCAGCCTAAAAATCGCAAGCTATGGATGGTGTTCTTATAGATTTAAATGTCATTGAACTTTAATTCTGACAACCATCCATCGATTGATATACGTGCATTTAAAACATGGAACGCTATCCTATGGCAACTAGCATTTCAATTCCATCAACATGCTGAAGAAATTTTAGTCAAACTGAAAGAATATCCTGGAATTACTTCTGTTAATGGTGAGCCAACAGCTCAAGAGGTTAAATTTACCCGAAGTACTTTTAATTAAATTAAAAACCAAAATATAAAATAGACATCTTACTCTCCATCTTTAATTGAGTTAGATGTCTGTTCAATTTAAATTAAACTAAGGAAGATATGATGTTTAAATTCTTCGGGGTTTTATCGACTAAACATAATTCGGTCGATCCTTTTCCAAAGACGATAGAGGCTTTAGAGAAGTTGGTTGCCTATTCTCATAGAGTATGAACGAAATCTCACCTGAACGACCATAAAAAATGAATTTGGCTATGCCATTCCAAAGCTCAACGACCGATATTCACTGAACAAATCAAATATTTCCTTCAAACAATCTTTAAATGACACAAATTAACTCTTAACCACTATCTACCTAATTCCTTTTCGGACAAAAAATTATACCAATCAAGACTGTTTTTTTAAATTTTTTTTGTTATCATAATAAGGTGCTCCAAACAGTACCCAGCATATTTCCTTCTGTGGATAACCATACCTATTTTTCAGTCTTATTACAAATTGATAGCATATTTTTCTTATTAAACCCCTTGTCCTGTAAGGACTTATCAAACTATATTGCATTGATTACTTATCCCCATTTTCTGTGGATAAGTCTGTGAATACACTGGGCTTATACTCTAAAATCCAGTATTTAGAGAAATGATTGTTCTTTTAGCAAAGCGCAATAAAAAAGCATGAGAATTAGAGTTAAAATAGATCCCACTTAGATCCTGCCCTTTTTGAAAGGCTCAATTAAATAATGAAATGCTTTTGCTGCCATACTAAAGTATGCTTAAGTCAGGGAGTTAGCCTAGAAATTATCGCTGAATTTGTACGTATTTCACCGATTGCGTACTGGAAGGTATAATTTCACTAAAAGTAATGGAATGATTGATATTGTTGCATTGGCGCAAGAACTTGAAAAGCATCTAAAACAGCAATTTTGGAAATATGTCTAATTTTTTAGGCTGAGCATTTTTTGGGTTCCTAACCAAGACCCGTATTAGATGCATTTATTCTAGGTAAATCAAGCAAATTACTCAATTTGTTACTCAATTTTGACTTTTTTTGTATTTATTGTAAAATTTGTGGCCTTCAATCACTACGAGGTAACAAAATGAAATTTAAATTCGAAAACACCTTCTTTGGACAAAAAAAAGAGCAAACCATTGGTAATGGCAGTATTTCTATCACTGATAACATAAAGATTAAAAAAGGTGGCATTTCTACGCAAGATGGCGGATGTTTTGGTGAATCTCATATTACGGTCACACTTCCACACATTACTTTTGATAATAAAGGTTCCGACAACTCTTATAGTTATACTTTTAAATTTTAAGATCTCTTTTTATTTGAGGAGTTAAGAACCGACTGTAACTTTCCGAAAATCCTATTAAAGATCTTCGGAAACCATCCCCTACAGAAACATCTTCAATAAGCAATTACTATTCAGAAAACCAACTTGGCTTAACTACTGCATATTCTTGCTGAAGTT
>NZ_JNCF01000054.1 GCF_000770585.1 Legionella norrlandica
GGTGACCTTAAAATAAATAAATTGATGATGGTATAGTTTTATTAAAATCTGGTGGGCCGTATAGGATTCGAACCTATGACACAGAGGTTAAAAGCCTCCTGCTCTACCACCTGAGCTAACGGCCCTAAAGAGGCTGAAATCATACCCGATTAGAGCAGAATTTCAAGTATTTTTAGTGATTATTTTTTTAAACAATCCTATTATATAGCTATATAGCTATTTTCGGGCAAGAAATTTTTATTCAGAACTGATCGGGAATATGCTAGAAAATATTTCGATTCAGTTGGTTAGGATGTTTTGACAATTGCCCCTAGTTTGCTTAATTTCCCATTAAAGAACTTTTTCTTCAACACTGGAATTTCCCGTAAAGCTTGTTAGATCATCCTCTGTGGCTAAAATTAGCCCGTTTTGCGCATGAATCTTATCTTTAAGAGTGGATAGGTCGTGTCGGGCACAAAGAATCAACAAAGTATCTGCTCCTAAAGCCCCACATCCTTTTATTGCTAGCACTTCAGGATAGGATTTTATAGATTGTATTAAAGCCAGGCTATGTTGGCTAACCAGATTTAAGGTAGAAAGCATTTGGTGATATTGATTAATGCTTTGAACTAAGCCATCACTATTTAGAGAGTCAAATGCGTCCTTTGCTTTGTCCACCAAAGCAGACAAATGGTTAATTTGAGAGGGTAAAGTGGCTTCTTTAAGATGATGATGAGTTGCTATTTTGGCGCCAGTGTGAATAATTAGAAAAGATAATTCTTTGAAAGGCCATCGGAAAGACTTAATCTGATTTTTTTGTCTATTAATATAGACACAACCTTGTTGTGATTGAGCAATGACATCATAACCGCTGGGTTTCAATCCTGAACCTGACCAAGATGATTCATAATAGGCTTCTATCATATGGTTTAACTGAGGAGTTACTTTCAGTAAAGAACAGGTTGCAAAATAACAAGCTAAGAATTGTGCGCTAGAAGCTCCTAATCCACCTTTACCTTGATATGGGTCATGCCATGATAGACCAAAACTATGAAATGGATTTTTTTGCCACCATAATCCGGCAGGCGATTCTGGGTGTATTCCTTCCAATTTTTCACGTTCAGTTACGGTGAGGGTAAAACAAGGCTTAGTAGTTAGAATTATTGCCGATGCACCTGTTAGAGCTGCATATTCTCCTAATAAAAATGTTTTAGCGGGAATATGCCATTTCATACTGCAATAGGTGTTTGTCTGATTTCTGCTAACAAGTCATATGCATTATTCAAGCTGACTCGTTTATTTAAATTAAGCCATTCTTGTAATTTTTCTTTAAGAACAGGCATTTCATTTTCATTGGCGCCCGTTACTAAGAGTAAATTATCAATATGTAACTTCATGTGTCCTTGAATAATGCCATCAGTGCACAGAGCTTTCAGCGCTCCAAGGTTTTGAACAAGTCCTACTGCAGCAATAACTTGAGACAGTTCATTGGCAGAGATGATGTCCATCATTCGTAAACACATTTTGGCGGCTGGATGCAAGGAAGTAACACCTCCAACAGTTCCTACAATAATGGGAGCTGTTAGCTCTCCTGTGAGGATTTCATTTTGATAACGCCAGCGAGTAATTGCTTTATACTGTCCTGAACGTGCTGCATAAGCGTGTATTCCAGCCTCTACCGCTCGCCAATCGTTACCAGTAGCGATTAAAACAGGATCGATTCCGTTCATAACTCCTTTATTATGAGTAGCAGCTCGGTAGGGGTCCATTTCAGCAAAGAGAGAAGCTTCTTGTAATTTTTGACCGAGTTCCGGATCAATATTGTGAATAATGACTTGAGATGTAGTTAGTTTTTGGTCGTTCAGATTGGACAAGATACACATGGTGACTTCTTCACCTGTTATTTGTTCTATAGGCTGTTTTAAATATTCGAGCACTTGGTTAATGATATTGGCACCCATAGCGTCGCAGCTATTCATTGTTAGATGAATTACGGCCATATCTTTTCCATCTTCTCTTGCTAAGTGACGTAATTGCAAATCAACGACACCACCGCCACGTTTGACCATATTGGCTGCTACATCTTCATTAGCTTTTTCTATAAGATATTGACGATTTTCATTGAAAGTATGTGAAAATTTTTTAAAATCTTTAACTTTGGCCAGTTGGATTTGTCCCAGAATACATTCTCCATGAATCCAGGTATTGATTTCTCCCTGTTGACGAATCCATTTTGCTGATTTGGATAAAGCAGCAATGATAGAGGTTTCTTCTACTGCCAAGGGTATAACATAGTCTCGCCCGTTGATATTGAAATTAGTAGCCACTCCTAAAGGAAGCTGAAAATATCCAATGACATTCTCAATTAGTTTGTCAGCTAGATTTAAGTCTTTGATACCTCCTTGTTTTAGAAAAGTAATATCTTCATGAGTCAAGGCACCCAAAGCAAGTAACCTTTGGAAACGCTCTTCACGTGACAATTTTGAGAATCCACGAAATAATTCGCCGGCATTAGAAGCTATGGGCATGCCTTCTCCTTTAAATCATCAAGAACCAGGCTGCCAGTACAGAACATAGCAGTTCTTAATTCGTATTCAATTGCATTCATTTTGTTGAGTACTTGCTCTGTTGAGTCCAATGCAGCTTCAAGCATCGGCTTGGCAAAGCCAGCTGTAGTGGCTCCTAACGCGAATAGTTTTGCTGCATCCAGGCCATTTCTTACTCCGCCCGATCCCCAGATTTCAAAAGAGGGATTGATACTGACCGCATTGCGGATACTTTGCAAAGTATCAATTCCCCAATTACGAAAAGTATCGGCTGTTTTTTGTCTGACTGGATCATTTGCTGCTCTATGCCCCTCAATACGTCCCCAATGAGTACCGCCAACTCCACTGACATCTACCGCTGCAACACCTATATTATTTAATCTGATCAGCGTATTTTTCGAAAAACCACAACCAGTTTCTTTTATTATTACTGGAGATGGTAGATTCTTGACTAGCTTCTCCAAGGCAGTCCAACACCCTTGAAAATCAGTTGTTCCTTCAGGTTGAATGCATTCTTGTAATGGATTGCAATGAATAATTAATGCGTCGGCATGCAGAGCATCTATTAAACGCTGAATTTCAGGTATTGGAGTATTAATTAATTGTGCTATTCCTAAGTTACTGAATAAACTAACTTTTGGAAAATCACGGCGAAGGGGTGACCATTCAAAGGCTGCTTTTTTATCTGTTAATTCCCTGCGTTGAGAACCAACACCCATGGCCCATTTTGATTCAGAACACGCCTCCATTAATCGATGATTAATTGCTAAGGCGTTAGCGTGGCCTGCCGTCATTGAGCTGATAATAAAAGGCTTTTCGACTGAGTTTTTAAAACGGTGGCTTTTTATGGAAATGTCTTTGAAATTGAGATTAGGCAACGCTTCATGAACTAACGAAAAATGATCAAAAGGATTTAATTCGATGCACTGATTAACTGGCATTAATGCCAGTTCAATGTGATCACGTTTACGTTGCTCAAATTGACTGTATTCGTTTTGCATGCCTGAATATATGTTTGGGAAAATAGTGGCAATTCTAACATAAAATCATTTAAGAGACTATTAGGTTCTTATTTGATTCTTATTCGATAAACATTCTTTCTTTTTGATTATTATTAAATAAAAATATCGGTTCTATGATAGATTAATTCACGTAGAACGGATTCTATCCAATTGGCTCTGAATTAAAAACTGCAATTTATCTTTATCAAAATTAGGGCAATACCTTGGATAAACTCTGTCTAATCCATGAGACCATTTTTCTAATTATCTCCTGTATGGAGCGCATTCCCACCAATAAGTTGCTGTTCTTTAATAATCTTTCGCCCAACTTCTGGCACTGTTAAAAATCCTTTTTAAGCCAAAGTAGTTAAAACCGATGTTTTTCCAGAGCCAGAGCCACCCGTTAAAATAAAAAAATTAGGTTTAATCGTAACCATATTAATCATGCTCACTCAGACAATCTATCCAACTCTTAAAAAGGTTATTCAATAAATCCTATTAATCTTACCGGTGCTTCTTTTCCGATAAAGATATACAGAGGAGCCACCAAAATAGTGTTTCCAACTAGCCAATAAACAGCATTGGCCACATTTTCCACCAGGGGTGTGGTTAACTCAACTAATTTATAGGGGAATGTCATAAGGCAATATCCATAACGGCCACGTCATGCTCTTTAAACTTATCCATCCCTACCTTATTCCATCCTAGCTTAGAATAGTAATTGGGTAATGTAGGATCAAAAGCAAATAGGTATAGGTGGTTAAAAGCGAGCTGTTTCGCTTTTTGCTTAATGGCATTGATAAGTTTGAGCGCAATGCCTTCTCTCTGATAATTAGGATGAACAACAAGAGAGCCTAGCCATGGTGCTAAATCAGGACGAATACCATCATTGTCTCGTAAACTACACATTCCTACTGGCCTACCATCACAAAATACCACAAACGTTAATGGTAGTTTATTTTCATTTAAGTGTTCTTGAAAACGCGCTATAACACGCTCAACAGGAATATCAGGAACCCATATACTGCCTAATACCTGATGCCAAATCGCTGCCAATTCTGGAATGGCGTTAGGATGATTTTTGAGCAAACCTATTTTTATCGGTCGGCCATCTAATCGTTTTTCCATGAGGAAATTCGTTAATGTGATTCCACCAGGACATGGTTTATTTTGTTCCTTGATAACATACATACCTAACCGCTCCGCAAGAGGTTTGGCAGTAATGCTAACTTCAGCAGTTATTTTTTTAATTCCCTTCTTTAAAGCAACAGATTTAAGCTTATTGAGTAACATCTTAGAAATATATCGCCCCTGATAATCTTTGTGAACAAACAACCTATCTAGATAACCTCCTATAGTCATGTCTGCAAATCCAACAACGATGCCATTTATCTCCGCAAGGTACGCTATATTATTTAATATACTTTGCCAACGCTCATCACTATGGTGTATTTGATGTGGTGTCCAAGCGAGTAATTGCTCAGAATTATAGTCTTTAGCATTGACGTGATGAACTGTTTCTTTGAACAAGGCAACAATAGCTTCTAAATCTTCAGCCTTAATTTCTCTAATACGTACATGAGCTTCTTTACTCATTTAAAAATCCTCTCTTCAAGGCGATAGCCGTTTGTGGATGGTTGTATTATTATAAATCAAATACTCCCAAACGTCGGATAACTCGTCCAAGCGGTAGCTATAAAACACAAACCGCTTAGGCTTAATGGTAGCGTCATACCCAATCCAGACATCATTACTAGTCACGGTATTTTTCTTACGATTCTCTAATTCAATTTATGGAAATGTTTTTTAGCTTGGTTTTGACACCAACCTATCGTCTTCTTTTTCAGTTGCAACAGGCACCTCTTGTTTAAGCTGATTAAGCCCATCTTTCATTTCTTTCATATTTCCTATGATTTGCTCCCGACTTTCAGGATTCAGCCCAGCTCTTAATGTGGCTAAACCAGATTGAAATAGGCCTTTCACCTGTCCGGCAGTGATAATAAGAAGAGCAGCTCCCCCAAGTGTCTTCATAAGTCCTGCGATGACATTTAACACAGGGTATTTGATACTAAGTTCATCTGCAACTTTAAGATAGGTTTTCACTTGGGTTTCGCTTGCACGGTTGAGTGCAATGGCTGGCGTAAGGGCTACTGCTCCCAAAAGGGCTCGTTTCCCACTGACCCCAAGATTTTTTTGCCGCTCTATTTCCTCTAAGATTTGTAAACCTATAGGGACTTTAGCATTGCCAAGCGTATTCAGCTTGGCATCTTCCAACTCCTTTTTGGTTTGTTGAATCCTTTGATCCAATAAATTTTCGACACGAGCATGCGGACAATTAATGTCTCTCCATTCAATCAACCAAGCCTTCTCCTTATCGTTTCTAAGCTTTTCATAGTTAGCATTTACATAAGAATCAACAGCATTCCAAATGACTTTCAAATGGAAATTCATACCACGGCCCTTTACCATAGTAGGAGCTGCATGTAGCGTGCGCTCGAACTCTTCTCTTGATAGCGGTTTGGGGGTTTCGAAGGATCTCATTAGATTGTAATAAGCCGAGGAAACGCCGCCGCGATCAATGGCATCCTTACAGGAGAAATTGATGCTCTCAGGCTTTATCCTCCCGATAATATAATTTGTTAATTCAGATTTAATGAAATGAAACCAAACAGCTTGCCGTTCTGCACTAGTTAACGTCTTTTTTTGATCAAGGCCCAATGCTTTAAATCCGTTATTTAATAACTCTCGTAATTTGGCTTTTTCCACTGCAGGCGTATAATTGCCTGAGTCATCCTGAAATAGAAACTTTCGAACGCTAAAACTAATATAAAAATCTTTGACTTTGTTTTTAGCCGAACGATCTTGACCCACAATGTTAAGAAATTCCTCAAAGACTTCCTGGCTATCATGGCTGTCATTGATCTTCTGGTAATCATTTTTATCCATTAAACCTTTATCAGCTGGTAGAGTAATGACAGCGACATTTTTATGATTTTCTTCTAAACCATGCAGAGCAAGAGTTAGGTCACGTTCTTTTTTTCCCACGAAATCATCTCTGTCATAGCCAAGAACATTAAAGTAAATATGTGATATTTTTTCTTTATCTGTTGCTCGTTTTTCTTTGACTTTAAGAAATCGTTCATATAATGGACTGGGGCGAGGAACACCTTGATCACGTTGTCCTTGAGTTCCATAGCGATATTCTCTAGGGTATATGTGCTCTTTATCGTCCTTGGTATATTCAAAAGTACGTACTGTAGCTATGCTTGTATCGTGTTGTGGTTTGAAACTATTAGACAGTGTTGCAACGGCAGTACCAAATAGACTACCAGCTTCGGCGGGGGATTGAGCATCTTTATTTATTTTACTCCCTTCGTCCTTTACCCACTCTGTAATCCCATATTCTATTCCCTGGCTTGCGGGGGTATGTTCCAGAGGAATATGTCGGATGGCTTCAAAGGTTTTTTCAAGATTTAAATTGTCATTATCATAAATGGAAAAAATAAAATCATCTAAGGCGTTTATTTTTTTGCGGATTTCATCAGGGTTAAGCAGCCTCTTATATGCACGTTTGAGCATCGAGCCCCATATTCTTCAAATTTCTTTTCATATTCTTGATCATCGAATTGCTTCCATCTTACTTGACTGAGGCTATCTTCCTTAAGTTCAGTTTCTAATTCATTTCTGCGTTTATCATAAATTTCTTTTATATTACCCTCTACTCCAGTAAAAAATTTTTTATAAACATTGGCATAGGGAAAATTCTCATCGTACTTAGAATGGCTTTGCACAGTCTTAAGGCTTTCTGCTAAGCTTTTTGAAAACACTTCCATAATATAGGGGGTCAGGGACAGTTTTTTTAAGTATCGGTAACAATTTTGATTGTGTAGACTATCGCTAGTCATTTTTATTACATCAACGTTATGGGTAGACATTGGAGTATTCTGCGATTTTGTCTAATAATTTAATTATTGTACTAATTAAATTATTATAAGTTCCGTTGAGTTTTTTAAGAAATGGTGCCATCCCAATTGGCACAAAATTAAATATGTATTTGTATTTTACCTCATGTATAAGTGCCTCAATAATCATCATACCATACAAATGATAACACATCGCTGGTAATTACTCTTATTCCTAGTAGGTTATATATTAAAGGTATATATTTTTACACCAGAATTTCTCTAAGATAGTGCCATAACCCATACTCTTCTTCATAACTAACTTTATAAAGAATAAACAATAATTTTTATCATACATAGGAATTATACATTGGCAGCCTGGTATTTCTGGGTCATTTAATCCCGATTACACATTCAGAGAACGCAAGCTTAAAAGATTAATAAAGCGCTGGCTTAATAGTGTTGCAATGTTATAACAAATCAATAATGCGTCCAAATCTTTTGAGTAGATACGAATCCTGAAATCTTCCCCTTCGATTTTTAATAACCTACAATCTACCTGAGCACGGATTGATGCGGCGCGTTTTAGTTGACCAAATACACATAATTCCCCAAACAATGCCCCGCTTTTAAATACTCCAATCACTTGTTCCCCTTGAGGGTCCGAGCCAGTCGAATTTTGCTCTAGTATAATTTGTAACTCACCTTGTTCGACAATATACATCGAATCACCAATTTCATTTTGATGAAAAAGAAATTCACCTTGTGGAAGTTCCACTTCCTCGCAATTTTCCAAAAATTCATCAATGTACTTTTCATCTATTCCCTTAAATAACACGCAGTTATGTAGGTCAGTTTTGCTCATTTCATTATCCTTAACCTCTAAAAACCCAATATCACTTCTTTGATTGGGCTCATAATTGATAATAAGTACCTATTGCAATAGTTTTATTGTAAGGTAATCGGTAAAACTGTATATCTGGCACAGCATTACGGATCATGAGAGAAAAAAGGTGCTTTTGCCATAGATACATATGCTTTAGTCTTTCTCTAATCATTTCAACAAAAACAATCTCAATAAAATAGATTAATTTACTCTTAGTTATCTCAAAAGGTAAGCATACTCTTTTGAACATTTCATCTAAGTCATGAGGTAAATTAATATTTTCAGTAAACCCATAATGAATACAGATTAAATAAAATCCTTCAGCTTTCCTTATAAGCTCAAATTTATTTTCAATAGGGATATAAGGTTTATTTTCAATTTTAATACTTACAAAAACCATATTCTCAAAAAAAATACGGTTTAGGCGAAGATGATGCAGGAGACTTTCACCCTCGCAATCATACGGGTCGATAATATATAACCCCATTCCGGGTTGTCTTGAAATTTTATTTTGATTTAATTCATCAATGATAAAAGCATCCATCAAAGCATCTCTATGATGTAATTCACGTAGTTTCTCAAAACCACAATGCCAGGTATACATCACTATAAATCCAAGAAATGCAACTAAAATAGGGATCCAGCCCCCAGTTAACAACTTGGTATATTTCCTGCAAAAAATGCAAGTTCGATAACCAATATCAGAGGGAAAATCATTACCTTGAGCACATGCCAACTCCAACAATAAAAAGCAATGATCCCAACTAAAACAGTTGTGATAAGCATATCTAAATTAACAGCGATGCCGTATGCATCTGCAAGATTTGATGATGATTTGAAAATTACAACCAGCGAACAGGTACCTAAAGCTAAAATAAAATTGATAAGTGGCAAATATACTTCGCCTTTCTCAAATTTGGACGTATAAATAATCTTAAGACGTGGAATCAGATTAAGCAGTGATGCCTGCTTTAAAATCGAAAATGCTGCCGAAATAATTGCCTGTGAGGCAATAATGGTTGCAATGGTAGCCAAAATAATCATCATAGGAAGAAACCAATCCGGTGATAAACTGAAAAATGGATATTTGATACCCTCTGTGTGCATTAACACAAGCGCTCCCTGACCAAAATAACATAAAAGTAACGCAGGAAGCGCTACAGCAAACCACCCTATTCGAATAGCTTTTTTTCCAAAATGCCCTAAATCAGCAAATAATGCTTCCCCCCCAGTCATTACTAAAAATATTCCACCCAATATAAAAAGAGCAAAGTATTTATGTATCATAAAGAAATAAATCGCATAATAAGGATTTATTGCCATAAGCACTTTGGGATTCTGTATAATCTGTAAAAAGCCCAAAATTCCTATTGTAATAAACCAAATAAGCATAATAGGAGCAAAATAAACACCAATTTTTCCAGTACCTATGCCTTGCATCTTAAATAGGAAAAACAAAATAATTAATGTAACTGGTACAATATATTTGATCAAATTTGGAGACAATGATTCCAGGCCTTCTACAGCACTTAATATGGATATCGCCGGAGTTAATATTCCATCACCAATAATAAGCCCTATTCCAATAAGAGTAATAAATAAAAGCCAACCCCCTGGCTTTTTTATTTTCTGTCTTATCACCCCTGCTAAAGCTATAATGCCACCTTCGCCATCATTATCAGCACGAAAAACGATTACCAGATATTTAAAACTGACTATGATGATCAGTGACCAAAAAATAAGTGACAGAATGCCATAAATATTATCATCATTGATTGGAAAATACTTTATTACTTGGCCAAATGCATAAAGAGGACTTGTTCCTATATCACCAAAAACAACCCCAAGAGCCGCAAATGATAAGCTGAGCTCATTCTTCTTCTCTATTGAGGACTCATTCAGCATCTGGGGTTACTCCAAAAAAATGGTAGATCCTTTATTAATTACTATTTTGAGTATAGTACTTTCTAATATTAAAAAAACATTGTCTCAAAGTACCTTATACCTAGTGAGTGAGTTATTTATTTTTTTCTATCGCTAGCCATAAAATGTTTTCCTCATTGCATAGGCCATAGCGTAGTGAGATTTTAATCGTTTGATTTAGATGCCATGACGTCATTATGTGAAGTAAGAACAAAAGATTTTATCAATCTCAGCTCACAACTTGGAGAACAGATGACACAGGGTAATCGTCCTAATAAGCGTTTCAGAGTTGACTGCATGTCGATGAAAAGGCCCGGCGGCATAAAGCCTGTCTCTTGATCACATCTCTGCCTACACCCCGCTGCTTGTCAGCGGGACGCCGGAGAGCAGAGCTGGGCTGGGTTTCCAGAGATGTGTAGAAAATTCAGAGCGTAAGCCGCCGCATGCTCATCTCAGCATGAGTCCAAACTCCATAAAAGCAAGTCCAGGTATAACCAGTGTGCTACTGTTCTCAGCCACCACATACAAGCAACTGGTGATGCGCCGGTTCTTCCACAGAACCCCTTATAACCGCAGCACATGATATTTAATTAAAAATTTCAGGGTAATAAATCACACTGAGCAAGCCAACTCTTGAATGAAGATCATAATTATCTTGGTGGTTATTAAAGAGTCGGATTTCAGGACCAGGTCCAGGCACGCCAAAAGTGCTTCCCCTTACGCCCGGAATATTATTCACATCGACGTATTGAAATTCTAAACGTAGACTGATTTGCTTTAAGAGTTTTTGATTTATTCCTATCCCTAAAATATATTCAGAAATCCAGGGCGAATTGCTAAATCGTTTTGGAAAAACGACGGGAATATCAGTGACATAGGAATTTTTATACAACTCATAACCATAGCCAATTCGTCCGTAGGCAAGAGTTTTTGGTGTAACCAGTATCCCAGGCAGCAAGGCAACTTGCATTCCATATTCTTGTGATAGGGATGCTTGGCTGAAATTGCTATATGTATAAAAAGGTTCTGAGGGAGTAAAATTTTTCCCGGAACTATACCAGTTAAAATTCCCTTCAATTGCAGCAAAAATAAGACCAAATGGATTAAAGCCATATCCCCCTAGTAGAGAAAAGCTTTTTATATTTTGCTCATGAAAATCAGTATTACTGTATGTGGGTCCTTGTGTACCAATTGGGATAATATTTTGTTGTGTATAATGATCTTTAAATGATTGGTCCCAATATCCGCCTGCGATTCCTACATAAAATGGATCAAATTCATTCGATGATTTTGAGAATACAGAAGAGGTGAAGACAAGAAAAAAAAAAGGTAAGAAGAAAAATTTTTTCATCCAGAAAACTCCATGTTTTAATTATATTTCAAAGTAAATAGGAAAATCTCGACAATAATATATTGAAATAGATTCCCTTAAAATACTTTAATACAACCAGGCTTCTGAGTAAATGTACTCTCATGATAGAGGCTAATTTTTCTAAATAAAGCAGCGAGCTTTTAAAGATATAAAATGAATAAGTTGCTTATGTCTTTGGCAGAATTATTGGACTATTGATAACTGATTTAATATAAGGTAATGTACAACTAACCTATGATATTGACATCGTTCTGGATTTAGGAAAAGCTGATATTATAATTCATCTATATCAATATAAACGAACTTGAGGAACTTCAGACCATCGAGTGGTATAAGCTGGTGATTTAAGCTCTGCGCGCATTTCCCAGGGTTTGGAATATCCTTCAGCTGCTAGTCGAATCGTGCTTCTTCCATACTTTTGATTGATTTGGTCAAAAACACTCATCAATTGTTCCGTATGATGTAATTGCTCATCACTTGGCTGATGAAATAGATCCAGCTGTCGAGGGTTTTTAGGAATTAAGTCCTCAAGACATACCCCTGCTTTTTTATAGAAATACCCTGGCTTAAAAATGCGTTGCAGACATCGTTTGGCGACTTTGGTAATTAATCGCAAATCATCTGTTGGGCTAATCAATCGACACTCTATGGATTGAAAGTGCTGGGCCAAATCCTCCCGAAACCTATTAGTATGTACAAAAACCAGCACGCGCTGTGCTATCAATTGCTGGTTGCGCATTTCCTCAACAGCTCTAGCACAATGACTACTCACTGATTCAGCAATAGAAGCATATCGAGTTTGCATCTGCCCAAAACTTTTTGACGACATGATGCTTTGCTTCGGCTCAGCGTCCTCTAACCCTCCACAGGCGACTCCTTGAAGCTCCATTGCAGTACGCATCAGCACAACATTAAAACTCTTCTTCAAAAGATGCGTATTGGTCATTGCCAAATCATAAGCAGTATGAATACCTCGTGCGATTAATTTATTTTTCCATTGTCGTCCTACTCCCCATACGTCTCCTACTGAAATTTGTTGCAATAATTGCTTACGATTCGCCGTGATATTAAATACCGGGACCTTAAAAACCTTTTTACATAAATGATTAGCCACTTTAGCTAATGTTTTAGTAGGTCCAATGCCTATGGAGGTAGGTATCCCTATATGTTTTAAAATTTTCTTCTGCAATTGTTCGCAAAACGAATCATGGCAGGAAATCGGTAAACTACTTAAATCAAGAAATGCTTCATCAATAGAGTAAATTTCCATGTGTGGCCAACTTTCCTCAATGGTACACATCACTCGATGACTAATGTTTCCATAGAGGGTGTAATTAGAGGAAAAGGCTTTGACGCCGTGCTGTGTACACAAATCTTTAATTTTAAAATAAGGCTCGCCCATCGCAATACCCAATGCTTTGGCCTCATTTGAGCGCGCAATGCAACATCCATCATTATTGGATAACACCACAATAGGAACATTCTTCAAGTCAGGACGAAATAAGCGTTCACAACTCGCATAAAAATTATTGCAATCTACAAGAGCAAACATGTTAGGAAGGCTCATGAAGTACTAAAGTAACGACACCCCAAATGACCATCTCACACTCTTGCGTAATGTCAATCGGTTTAAATTGGGGATTGGCCGGAAGTAATTGCACCCTACCTCCCTTTTTTGAAAGACGCTTTACTGTGAGTTCTCCATTGACTGCCGCAATTACAATACTCCCATCAGAAGGCTCTATGCTTCTATCAACTAATAACCAATCTCCTGAAAAAATACCAGCATCCACCATGGAGTCCCCCGTAGCTTGCAAAATAAACGTGGAGGAAGGATGTTTAATAAATTGGGTATTTAAATCGAGATATCCTTCAATGTAATCATCGGCAGGTGATGGGAATCCTGCTTGAATTTTACTTGCGAATACCGGCAATTGGTAAGCTTCGCGATTCTTTAAGCGCTCTAATTCAGCAAGTTGGGATAATGGTATACGAACTGCTTTGGTAGGCTCACCCCTAGGACGCCCTGCCCCTGCTCTCTTTCCACCTCGTGGAGACATAATTGCCCATTTTTGATTTATGTTACAGATATCATAGGCGGAGAAAAATAAGTTGTAAATCCCATCTTGCCATCAATCAACCCTAAGTATTGGAGATATTAAAGAAAATTTTTAAAATTATTTATTCAGGGGAAATGGCTCCATAGAAATTAGAAATAGAAATGGCATTACCATGTTTTTTCACCTCATCAGAGATCTCATTAGCTTCTTCAGAGCAAGATTGATTTCTAGTAATAACTTTAAGCGAAAGATTTAGCCTGCCAACCCTATGAATAGGGTCAACACTATGGGATAATTGTTGGCCAACTTCAATAATATTAGTCTTCTTATATGAAAATAAAAGCAATCTCTTTAATGTTCTCTATTTTTTTTCCTGTCGCTTTATTCGCTAGTACTGCAACTTGTCCGTTATCAAACGGAATCAATGTACTTACCACAAAGCGAATTTTAACTATTTGTAAACACGGTACTGTAATTAGGACCTTTAAAGTAGCTATCGGAAATAAAGGTGTCGGTAAAAAACAAGCGGGTGATAATAAAACTCCAATTGGTTTATATCAGTTAGCTCACCCAAGAAAATCCAATCAATTTAAAGTCTTTATCCCAATTCTCTACCCGACTGCACAGCAATTAGTTGCAGGATATACAGGTAGAGATGTGGGGATTCATGGGCCAACCCAATCATCCAGTTGGTTTAGTTGGTTAAACAACTTACCAAGCTCAACACGTGGATGCATTGCTGTTGGCAAAAATAACCATATCGAGTATGTGGCTAATTGGGTAAAAGCCAATCCTGGGGCTAAGATTTTAATTATTTAAATTTAGATGAGATTTGATATCATATTTCTTCTTACAAAAAACCTGCTTAAATAAAAAACAGTTTCCACACTTGAATATTAGAAGAGAGTTGATTATATTCACCTGGAAACTGTTATATCTTTTGTATCTGTTTTTTCAGCATTTTCATTACGTAACCTCTCCATCTCTTTTTTCATTTGTGCTGTAATGTCTGATGTATCAACTTTTGGGTTCATGATAGAAGGATGAGCAGGAGAAGTTTGTGAATTACCGTCAACCTCTTCTTGGGCCAGACCCTCTTCTTCAATTGGTACTGTTTCATCCAGATTTACTCTTTCGGTTTCAACTTCCAGCGTTATGGGTTGCTCGTTTCGTGGGGGAGATAGTATTCCAATCACCAACTCCTCTGGCTGTTCATTATACTCAACAGTAACACGTTCTCCATCATCCCATTCATTTCTAGAAAGCCTAGCTTGCTCCTCTCGTTGATGAGCCTCTGCTAATTCACGTTCGCGGGCCATTTCTAAATCAACTTCCTGTTTTTCTCTTAAGCCGCTAACTTGACATTCTCTTTTTTGCACAACTTTCGCTGTGGGAATAACCACTGACTGCACACTTTTATCGAAGGCGGAACCGCAGACTTCTTCAAGGCCTGAATCTAGTCCATGTAATTGATCGGATTGAGCTTTCATATCCTTCTCTACTTCCAGATATTCAGGAGGAGTAAACGTTAGAATAGCATCAGCAGAGACATTTTTTTCAACAATAGTGGGCACATCAAAATGAACGTCAACAAACTCCAATGGATCTTTTTCAGCTGCTTGAATGTGATGATTTTCAAATATTTTTACTAAATTCTTTACCCCATTTATTAATTTATTAAGAACAGACACTTCTTCTTTTATTTTTTGAACTTCTCCATCATTCTTCCTGGCCCTCTCACGAATTTCAGCATGCTGCTCTTCCAACCCTTTCATATCATTCTTATATTTTTCTCTTTCTTTAATTAACTGTTTTTGCAGAGGCAAAACCTTCCTATCAAGTTCTCTTAATATTTTAAAATCTGCATTCAAAATGATACCTTTTGCCCGTTCATTATCGGGACCATCAACGTATATCTCTCTCGAACGAGAAGATTTGGCCTTGTAATTATCAAGTATCTTTCCAACAGCTTTGCGACCATTCAAAAAATTAACCGCATCTTGCGTCATTTTATCAATTTCTTTAGCTGAAACGACCATATGCTGACTTTCAAGCGCTTTTATAATCGCTGGTCTTATGTCCTCTGCTTTAATAGGCGCTTTATCATAAGCCAAAAGTTCAGAGGGCAGTTCATAATCAGGCTTCCCGAGCTTGCTTTTCATAAAACCATTAAGTATCACAAAGAAATTTTTTTCATTTCGATCTTCAGATGATGGATTCGTTGTGGCATTCAGTAACCTTTGCGTTACTAAATTTCTCATATTTCTTTTCAAGGCCTCTTTGTTTTCTTCTTCATCTTCTTCAGAATTGACCGAAATGGATAACCTTTGCATGACAGTTGAAACAAACTCATTAATATTGGGTATTCTTCTTTCAGCAATTTCTTCATCACTATTCACAGCAAGAGCCAATCGCTTTACACGAAAAGTCATTTTTTCAAGAAAAATCTCGGGCGTTAAGTCCTTCTCTTTTCTAGCTAAAATGATTTCGCGCTGAATGCCTTCAATAAAAGGTTTCCATTTCTTTGCTTCTCTTTCAGGTTCATTCGAAAAAACAAAATCATCATATATGTCTAGATCATAGAAGTGATAGCGCAAAAATTTATCCAAATTCATACCATCTATTTCAACATCTTCATTGGTCTCAGGCTCTCTTGCTGCTTCGTATAAGGAATCAATTAAAGTACCTTTGCCACTTGGAGTAATGTATTCCTCATATCTGGCTTCAACTGCTTCAAAGGCTTGCTCGATGTATTCATCGAGTATTTCACTTATTTGTACAGTGGTAAGCCTTTTGACCGAGTGTTGTTTGTAAAGCTGTTGCATCAGATAAATACAAGCTTCACCCAAGTTATCATGCAAGACCCCATCCACTCTGAGGCCTCTTTCTTCTTCATAGACTCCTGTCGCAGCGCACATGGAACGCAACTGATCATCCAGCATCTCCTGGTGCTTTTTCCTTTGATTGATTTCGTCTTTAGCTGATTCAGGAAATTGAGTAGCCATCTTTTCTTTTGCTTCTTTAACAAGCTGGGCAATTCTCATTTCCAAATCTTTTAATTTTCCTTTTACGGCAATAGGTTGACCGTCCGCATCTTTGTCCGGCCCATACTCTATTTCACCCTCATATTCTTGGCGTAGCGTCGCTTTAGCAGCTTTAACATCAGCAATTTTTTTACGAATCTCTTTTCTCTCAGCCATTACTTTTTTGTCAGCATCAATAATTTCCTTAGCAATTACTGATAACTTAGGGTGGCTATTAGCCAAAATTCGTCCATTTAATTTGGATGAAATAAAAATATTCGCCGAAGTTAATTCTGGCTCATTCTTAGCTTGAGATGTAGTGGCACTTTGTTGTTCAACAGGTTGTTTAATGATTTTTGTCGGCACTTGTACCGAAATTGTAACACCTGCTCTTTGGTGATTTATGCCCTTTTCATCCGTAATTGTTTCATTTGTTGACTTAATTCCGACCTCAACTTCTTGTTTATCAATACCATCAAACCCCCAGGTTGATAAATCAAATACAGGATTTTCTTTTGAGAAATTTTTAGTATTCGAATACTGAATTGTCAGTGAAGGCTCTAATTGTTTTTTAGTGTATATACCATCGAGAGAGGTTGCTAGCTCTTCAACAGTGCTTCCTTTAACTGGATATCGATAGGCGGCAAAATTTAATTTATTTAACAGGGTCCCTTCGAGAGAATTAACTTTGAATCCCACAATAGGTAGTAAGCCGTCCGCACCATTGGAACGAATATCATATAAGCTCCAACCCTCTACAGCTGAATTTTTAAAGGCATTTGCTTCAGCTTGATTCACTACAATGACCTGAGGATTTCCTGATTCCCTAGCCAAAAAATACCGTATAGGCGGAATTAAACTAGCCCCCTCACCCTTATAACTAGGGCTACACCGAATAGGATCTTCTTCTTTAAACAAATGAGTCATGTGTGGCGTTTTACTAGCCAGGGGAAGAGCTTGCATTGTTTCACTCGTCAAGAGAAAATCCACAGAGGCTGGTTCTACTGTGATATTTGGTTTTTTAATTCTGACTTCAACAACCACTTCCTCATTTTTAACATCAGAAAATGCATGTGTTTGAGTTTGACTCTGGCTTTGACTTTGGCTTTCTGATTGACTATGTGATTGATTTTCTGTCTCCGATTGCTCTTCCGATAATGAGTTACTTTCTCTTGGAATTGTGAATTCAGAAGGAATTTGCGCTGCTCGTCTTTCTATAATTACTTTTTCCATATCAAAATAAGGTTCTTTAGCCTTTTCTGATATGGAGTCCAGATCCAACCGCGCCCTGGCTTTATTTACAGATGTGAAAACATCTGTCATCCTTGTTTTAAATCGTGTGTGCAAGTCCTGTATAAATTCTTCTTTTTTAATCTTTCCATAAACTCCACCATATTTTGCTTGCAAGTCTGATAAACTGCCGGAAATAAATTTTGATATTTCATTTAATTCACTGATACAATCTTTAAAGATTGTAATGTGCTCTGGAGCTATGTCATCGCGTGACATCAAATTCGTTATTTCTGCTTGTTGTTGAAGAATAGCATTTTTCACTATAGCATCTAATTCGGTTGTTAATATCGAAACTTTATTTAAATCACTCTTTAATTCCTTTTGTCTTAACCAAAAAGCAATGTCATTCC
>NZ_JNCF01000094.1 GCF_000770585.1 Legionella norrlandica
GGTACGATTACGGATAATGATAATCCACCTATTAATACTGTTCCTGCTGCTCAAACAGTGGATGAAGATACTGTGTTAACTTTCAATGGTGCAAGATTAATTACTGTTAATGATGCTGATGGTAATCTATCTACTACTCAATTAACGGTACTAAATGGTACCTTAAATGTTAGCTTGTCTGGCGGTGCAACAATTTCTGCCGGCGCTAATGGCAGCTCTACTTTGACTTTGTCTGGGACACAAGCTCAAATTAATGCCGCTTTAGCCACTTTAACTTATAAAGGTGCTCAGGATTATAATGGTCCAGATACTTTGACGGTTAAATCAACTGATACAGGTACTAATACAGATACAGATACTATTACTATCAATGTGACCCCTGTCAATGACGCTCCTGTGGCAGTTAATGACACCTTTAACATTTCGCTGGCTGACCAATCTATAAACGGAATGTTGTCGAAGTTCTATAACTACAGAGAAGGGACAGATGGACCAAACTTGAGTAATCTTTCTCAGGTTGAGAGTTTTATAAATACTCACAATCCAAATGCTACGTTTGTTTCAACGGTTGTAAATTACCAATATGGTAATGGTAATCTGGGTTACTATGCTTCGAATGATGATAATTTAAAAAACTGGCTAAGTAATGACGGTAACTCATTAGTTCGTATTGGTTCACCAATTTCTTCCAGTGATGCTATGGTTCATATGGAGGGATTAATAGAATTATCTGCTGGAACTTATAACTTCAGAGTACTTTCAGATGACGGTTATTCAATAAGAATAGATGGTGTGGTGGTAGCAGAGGTTAATGCGATTCAACCTCCAACTACAACAACGCATCCGACGTTTACTATAGCGAATTCGGGTTTACATACAATAGAAATCATTTATTGGGATCAGGGTGGTGAGTATGTGCTTCGACCTGAGCTGAGGAAAGGCTCGGGAGACTATCAACCTTGGGGATGGAAGATGTTAGTGGTAATGGAGCTTTAGTTCGTAATGATGCTATCGCAATTGATATCGTAGATGTTTTGGCAAATGATTACGATATTGATGATGTTCATAGTTCATTGACAATTGCCAGTGTAAGCAATGCCAGTGTTGGAACTGTTTCTTTAGATGGAATGGGGCATATAGTTATTAAAGACCTACCACCTGGATACACTGGGACTGTAACATTTGATTATCAAATTCAGGATACTCATTTCCCTAACAACTACTTGTCAAATACAGGCCATGTATCTGTAAATATTGATCTGGCACCTCCTGTTCCTGTGTTGAATATGCCAGATAATTTGCAGGGTATTATCTATGAAGACACCTCAGTGACAGCATCAGGCATGACTCAAGCTAATATAGAGAGTGCATTAGGATTAACTTCAGGTTCATTAGATAGCTTTGATCCCCCATCTTCTGGTTCTGTTAATGATCCTGGAAATGTTAATGTGGTTGATGGTAATTATGTAAGCAATACTTATTATTTAGCCGCTGGAGAAACCATTAATCTAGACTGGACATTTAATAATGCAGAAACTAGCGCAAATCAGATTAGTAATAACGGACGTAATGACTTGGTGCTTTTAGTCATCAAAGACTCACATGGAAATATAATTCAAGGTCCAACCTTGATTAGTTCATCTGAGCAATTAGGTGGTGCAAACTCTGGGAGTGGAACCTTTTCCAGTTTTACGGCCTCTTCTGCTGGGGCTTATGAGTTTGACTGGATTGTTGTGAATGGTGGAAATAATAGTAATGACTCTTCGCTTAGTCTTACAAGCCCAAATAAAAATCCTGTTGCTGTAATAGATTTGTTATTGGCCGCATCAATTAAATTTCCGGATAATACTGATACATTAGGCATTACAATTGCTGGTGTTCCTTTAGGTGCCTATCTCACTGCAGGTATAAACAATGGAGACGGCTCTTGGACATTAACACCTGAACAATTAGATGGTTTACAACTGATTCATGATCAGCAAGGAACATTTAATTTGACTGTCACTGCTACTGCAACTGATATGGGTGGCAATACCGCTACTACACAGGATAGTGTTAATGTAAGGATTGATAATATTACAAACAATTATGAGGGGACTAGCTCTGGGAATAGTGTAAACAATAGTGGAGATACTTCTAGTGTTGATCGTTCCTATCATGGTTATGATGGTGGTGATACATTAACTGCTGGTGCTGGCCAAGATTTAATGTATGGTGATGCAGGGGATGATACAATTACTGGTAATGCTGGGAATGATATTATCCATGGAGGTATTGGAAATGATACTATCAGTGGCGGAGATGGGAATGATTTATTATTTGGTGATGCAGGCATTGATAATTTAATGGGTAATGCCGGTAATGATATTATTTATGGTGGAACAGGAAATGATATTTTGAATGGAGGCGCAGGTAATGATTTCCTCATTGGTGGCCAAGGAGATGATTCGCTTACTGGTGGTGGCGGGGTTGATACTTTCGTGTGGCTGGTTGGGGATAATACTGGCGGTTCCGTGTCTGGAAAAGCTACTGATACCATTACTGATTTTAAAGCAAATCCAGTAGCTAGTTCTTCCGAGTCATCCGTACTCAATTTATCAGATATATTATCCGGTGAACACATGGATGCTAATAGTTTGGATAGTTACCTTGAAGTTACAAAAACAGGAAGTAATACCACAATCAAAGTGGATCCGAGTGGAAATGGAAATTTTGCCGATCCTTCTCAAACTATTGTATTAGAAAATGTGGACTTAACTGCTGTTTATGCTACTAATAATTCGCATGATATTATTAATCAAATGATTGCTAATGGGAATTTGATAGTTCAACAATAAGTTTTGAAGATTGGCTAGAAACCTCTCCCATTTTTGGGAGAGGGGATGCATAAAAATCAATGTATTTTAAAACTGGCATTTCCAAGCATCTTGGGTATACTCATACTCTTATTCAATAATTAGCCTTAGCTGGGTTCACTTTGCTGAAATGATGGCTAGGATGTGTTGGTAATTCGAGCTAAGATGCCGACGGAACGTAGGCTCTAGCTCGAATTGTCAATAGAATCCTATAAAAAGGCTAAAAATGTCCCGGAGCAGTGTCATGTCTAATCCTTATGTCTTGGTTTTATATTATTCACGAACTGGTGCAACGGCACAATTAGCACAATATATCGCTCGTGGTGTGGAAAGTGTATCTGGCATTGAAGCGCGGATACGAACAGTGCCGCCTGTTTCTACCACTTGCGAAGCAATAGATAAGCCGATTCCAGATTCTGGGGCGATTTATGTTACTTTGGATGACTTGCGCCATTGTCATGGTTTGGCTTTAGGTAGTCCTACTCGATTTGGTAATATGGCAGCTCCTATGAAATATTTTTGGGATGGGACTTCTTCTTTATGGTTGAGTGGGGAGCTGGTTAATAAGCCGGCTTGTGTTTTTTCTTCTTCAGCCAGTATGCATGGTGGGCAGGAGACGACTCTGCTCTCTATGATGTTGCCTTTATTTCATCATGGCATGATTTTATTAGGCATCCCTTATACGGAACCAGCTTTAACTGATACAAAATTTGGTGGCACGCCTTATGGGATAACTCATGTGGCTGGAGGTAATAATGATAATCCTTTGAGTCAGGATGAGATCATTTTGGCTAAAGCCCTGGGTGAAAGGCTGGGGCGCGTAGTCATGGGGTTGAGTGTTTGAGAGTAATAAAATCCTCTCTTTTAGATAGTTATTTACGCGTAAAGTAATTTGATGTTTATGTGACAAAGTAGTTGTAGTCGTTTAACAGAAACTCCCTCTCCCGCGAACGGAGAATTTGTAAAACTGGGTTGGTGAATGCGGGAGAGGGTTGGGGAGAGGGTAAATAATTGGTTCAAGTAGATGCTAATCTAGTAAAGCAAGCAAAGTCTCTTCGACAAAGAAGCACTGATGCTGAAATTCATTTATGGTACTATCTTAGAGCGCATCGATTAAAGGGGTATAAATTTAAAAGGCAAGTACCTATCGGGAATTATATTGTTGATTTTGTTTGTATTCAGAAAAAATTAATTATTGAATTGGATGGTGGGCAACATCTTTTAAATAAAGAGTATGATGAGGAAAGGAACATTTATCTCGGCTCATTGGGTTATAGGGTTTTGCGATTTTGGAATGATGAGGTGTTATTAAGAACCGAGGATGTGCTTGAGAATATTGTTAGATATTTGGAGGAGGCTTTTTAAGAATATTCTGTTTTTAGGCGGTTTATTTCCCCTCTCCCTAACCCTCTCCCCAAGGGGCGAGGGGATGCATGTTTATCAACTCAATTGTACAAATCTTTTGTTCACGAATTAAGATGTGTAGTTTGGTAAGCTTAATATTTATTTAAATTCAGTAATGACAGCGGAGTAGCCAAAGTAATGAAAGTAATTAGCTTTAACGCCAATGGCATACGCTCTTCAGCACGTAATGGATTTTATGACTGGCTTGTCGGTCAGGATGCTGATTTTGTCTGTATTCAGGAAACAAAATCTCAGGTAGGGCAATTAATACCTGAAGAGCTCTATTATCCCCGGGATTATTTTTGTGATTACTTTGATGCAGAAAAAAAGGGATATAGCGGTGTTGCTATTTATTCAAAGTACAAACCAGTGCGTATTGTGAAGGGTTTGGGGTTTGATTATTGTGATAAGGAAGGGCGTTATATTCAGTTTGATTATCCTAAACTAAGTGTTGTTTCTCTCTATTTACCTTCTGGTACTAGTGGTGATGAGCGGCAGGGAGTGAAATATGAATTTTTAGACCAATTTGCCAAACATCTAATGAATTTAAAAAATGAGGGTAGGGAGTTAATTATTTGCGGTGACTATAATATAGCGCATAAAAAAATAGATTTAAAAAATTGGCGAGGAAATCAGAAAAATTCTGGTTTTTTACCTGAAGAGCGTGCCTGGATGGATGAATTATTTGGGGCTATGGGTTTTATAGATGCTTTTAGAGTGCATAACAAGGAAGAAGAGCAATATACATGGTGGTCGTATAGAGGGAGGGCTTGGGAGAAAAATGTGGGGTGGCGTATTGATTATCAAGTGATTACTCCGGGCTTAACAGATTATGTAGTAGGTAGCCGAATCTTTCGAGAACCACGTTTCTCAGATCATGCTCCTTTATTAATTGAATATAAAGGAGATTGGTGTGTTTAAACTCGCTAGCTGGAATGTGAATTCATTGAAGGTTCGTTTGGATCAGGTTTTGCAGTGGCTGGAATCTTCTCAGGTTGATGTGTTGGCTATGCAGGAAACCAAACTGATGGATGACAATTTCCCCGCAACAATATTCACTGATAAAGGATATCAAGTTATTTTTTCAGGCCAGAAAACGTATAACGGCATGGCTATTGTGAGCCGTCATCCTATGACAGAAATTCAAACTGATATTCCCGAGTTTGAAGACCCGCAGCGTCGTATCTTAGCCGCAACGATAAAAGGAATAAGAATAATTAATCTCTATGTCCCTAATGGAGGAGAGCTAAGCTCAGAAAAATATCAATATAAACTGGATTGGTTAAAGAATGTTACTCTTTTTATTCAGCATCAATTGAGCACTTACCCCAAAATGGCAGTTGTAGGTGATTTTAATATTGCTCCCGAAGACAGAGATGTTCATGACCCTTCTGAATGGTGGGGTCTGTGTTGGTTAGCCCTGCTGAAAGAGAAGCCTTTAGAAAAATCCTGCAGTTGGGTTTGCATGATAGTTTTCGTAATTTTGAACAAGAAGAAAAAGCATTCAGCTGGTGGGATTATAGAGCGGCTGCTTTTAGACGAAATAGAGGTTTGAGGATTGATCATGTGTTGTTGAGTCATGAATTAAATACTTTATGCCTGAAATCTCAAATCGATAAGGAACCAAGAAAAGCAGAGAGGCCTTCTGATCATGCACCGGTTTGGATTGAACTGGATTTATAAGACAATTAGTTGGAGTATTTGAGAAAAAATTGCTTTATGCAATCATTTCTGATATTGTTTTGCCTCATTTGTGTGGGGTATGGTGCTTGGCATAAGGTCCAGGTGGCGATACTCATTTGAACCTAGAAGAGAGTGGTATTATGAAAGCATCTGTTCATCCTGATTATCAAACAGTTAAGGTCATTTGTAGCTGCGGTGAAACCTTTGAAACTCGTTCTACTTTATGTAAAGATTTGAATATTGAAGTGTGTTCAATGTGTCATCCTTTTTATACAGGTAAGCAAAAGCTGGTTGATACAGGTGGTCGTGTACAGAAATTCCGTGATAGATATAACTTGCGCTCAGGCCAAGAAAAAGCAAAGGAATAATTTTGTAAGTTTCTGGATTTTAAATAAAGGCACAAATTTTTTGTGCCTTTTCTCTAATTGACTATTAAAAATCCAGATTTTTATATATGATTTTATCACCGGCTGACCGGAATAGAGAGTAGACACTTTGGATAATGAAGTCATAAAGCAACGAGCATTGGATTATCATGAATTTCCTGTTCCAGGGAAACTCTGTATTCATCTTACAAAACCTACTAATTCTCAAGATGATTTGTCGCTGGCTTATACTCCTGGTGTTGCCGCTCCCGTATTGGCTGTAGCTGAAGTACCAGAAAATGCCTATCGGTTTACCAATAAAGGCAATTTGGTCGCAGTGATGACGAATGGTACCGCAGTACTCGGTTTAGGGAATCTCGGCCCTTTAGCCAGTAAACCAGTCATGGAAGGTAAGGCCGTATTATTTAAACGGTTTGCTGATATTGATGTATTTGACATAGAAATAGATGCTGAAGATCCACAAGCTTTCATTGCCACAGCGAAACGGATTGCTCCAACATTTGGTGGAATTAATCTGGAAGATATCAAAGCTCCGGAATGTTTCGAAATAGAACAAGCATTAATCGAGCAGCTCAATATCCCTGTATTTCATGATGATCAACATGGTACTGCAATTGTGGTAGCAGCTGGCTTATTAAATGCTTTGGAATTACAGAAAAAGAAATTAAACGAAGTTAAAATTGTTTGTATGGGAGCTGGCGCAGCAGGTATTGCTTCTATGCGACTTCTGGTTGCTTTGGGTGCCGAAAAAAGGAATATGTTGCTTTTGGATACCAAAGGAGTAATACATTCGGAACGCGAAGATTTAAACCCCTATAAATTTGCCTTTGCAAGAGCCACGCATTGCCGCACTCTTGAAGAAGCATTAGTCGATGCTGATGTGTTTATTGGTGTAGCAAGACCTGATTTATTGAATGTCCACTTATTGAATTTGATGGCACCAAGACCAATTATTTTTGCTTTATCCAATCCAGATCCTGAAATTAAGCCTGAATTAGCACGGAGTGTACGGAAGGATTTAGTGATTGCAACAGGGCGAAGTGATTACCCAAATCAAGTTAATAATGTGTTATGTTTTCCTTATGTTTTTCGTGGTGCGTTAGACGTACGTGCTAGATGTATTAATCAAGCCATGCAAATTGCAGCTGTTGAAGCAATTCGCCAACTGGTGCATGAGCCAGTTCCTCAGGTAGTGAAGGACAATTACCCAGGAGTTGTTAATTGGGGGTTTGGACCTGACTATATTATCCCCAAACCTATAGATCCTCGTCTGAAAGAGAGGGTTCCTGCTGCTGTGGCCCAAGCTGCAATAGCGAGTGGTGTGAGTCAATTTAGTAATTTAAAGTAATAAAAGTTTAATTGTAACCGTTCAGGGTATCGCTTGAATCTTGGTGGAGTGCTAGAGTCGCGCCTAGGCTGAACGAAAAACTGGATGACAATTCCCTCTCC
>NZ_JNCF01000027.1 GCF_000770585.1 Legionella norrlandica
AAGAGGCGTGAACGGTTACGCAGGATCTGTTGATAATTACCCTATAAACTACTACGTATTGTGGCGCGTAGGCATTGATTAGATCATAAAAGAGAAATGTCAGCAGGCCTAGTTATTGAACTTTTAAAATAAGTAGTTGATCGCGCTGTATCGCTGGAATGCCATATTTGATTCATCTCGGGCGGTTACGAAAATGATTATTCACCTTCGCCGAATTTATTATTAATTAGTTCAATCAACGCCTGATTCATCGCCTCTTCATCTGGGCCGTCAATTTCCCAGGTCAATTCACTGCCCTTGTTAGCCGCAAGCATCATAACTCCCATAATGCTTTTGCCATTAACAGTTTGTGTGTCTTTGGTTACATCAATATGACTTTGAAATTTTGCTGCAGTGGATACAAATTTCGCAGAGGCACGAGCATGTAAACCGAGTCTATTTATTATCTTAATCTTAGTTTTGATCATAACGGGTACAATGTATCATGTCTCTGGTGTCAGGTATAGATATTAAAGAAGGATATTGGTTATTTATCTACGTTCTCAGAGCATGTATAAAAACTTGGAAGCCAAGGATAACCAATGTTATTGCAAAATGCTCTGAGGAAGACCTAAAGGATTAGTCAATTTTAAACAATAATTACAACATTAAAATCTTAGTCACTATCTCTCTGGGCGAGAAGTTTCTCTTTGTGTTTAATAAGTTGTCGATTCAGTTTATCAACTAACGCATCAATAGCAGCATACATGTCTTCTGATTCTGAGCTTGCATGGAGTTCACCTTTAGTAACCAGTACAGTAGCTTCTGCGATTTGTCTTAGTTTTTCAACATCAAATACTACATTTATTGCTCTTATATGATCGAAATGGCGCTCAAGTCTGTCAAATTTTTCTTCGGTGAATGCTCTTAGTGCAGGAGTGACATCCATACCATGGCCAGTGATGTTAATTTGCATAAAACTCTCCTTTCGTTGACTAATTATTAACTACTTATAATTTTTCTTTCATTAGAAGGTGGGATACCCATTGCTTCTCGATATTTCGCAACAGTGCGCCTTGCCACTTTAATACCTTGCTCGCCAATTAACAGGGCAATTTTACTATCACTTAAGGGTTTTTTTCTATTCTCTGTTGAAATTAATTTTTTAATTACGGCTCGGATCGCTGTCGAAGAACACTCTTCGCCAGTATCGGTATTAACATGGCTGGAAAAAAAATACTTAAGCTCAAAAACACCGCGAGGTGTGTTAATAAATTTTTGTGTGGTCACTCGGGAGATAGTTGATTCATGCATATCCAAGGCAGAGGCTATGTCATTAAGTATTAATGGTTTCATAGCCTCTTCACCAAGCTCCAGAAATCCTTGTTGGTATTCTATGATGCAAGTCGCTACTTTTAGAAGTGTCTCTTGGCGGCTTTGAATGCTTTTTAAAAACCAGCGCGCTTCTTGTAAATGATTCTTTAAGAATTGATTATCTAAGCTATTGTCTGCACGTTGAATTAAGGCGGCATATTGCCTATTAATGCTTAAGCGAGGGAGAATATCCTGATTTAGAAATACTTTCCATTGATTATCTATTTTTTTAACAGTTAAATCAGGAATGATATATTCAGTATTCTCTTGATGAATTAGGCTCCCTGGTTTTGGATTTAATTTATGGATAATTTGTAATATGTTATCAACTGATTTTTCACTGATTTGATGATTTTTCATTAATTGTCGGTAGTTATGTTGCCCAAGTAACTCAATATCTTCTAGAATGATTTTCTTGGTTATAGCTAAAAGTTTAGGATCTAATGGTAGTTGTTCTAATTGAACGACTAATGTTTCGGCTAAATTAATAGACGCACACCCTACCGGATCGAATAATTGTAATCGATGTCTTACTGCTTCTATTTCTTCAATATCAAGCGGTAAATCATCGCTATTTAGGCTGGTATGAATCTCAGAAACAGGTATAGTCAAAAAGCCATCATCATTAATGGCATCAATAATTGTTGTTGCGATTACCCTGTCAACATCACTCATCGGCGTTAATTCAAGTTGCCAATGAAGATGATCCTGTAAATTAGTGGTCGTGCAATGCAAATTATCGAAATTATAGTCGTTTTCTTCAAAATTATTGCGTTTGTACAAGTTATTATAGAGATTTGACCATTGAAAATCTAAGTATTCTTCGCTATCAGGATTGGTACTGGTTTGAGGTTCTTCTTTTTCTTCAACAGGAGTTGCTTCGAGCATGGGATTTGATTCAACAACAAGTTGGATTTCTTGCTGCAAGTCAAAAGTAGATAATTGTAATAATCGTATAGCTTGTTGTAGCTGCGGAGTTAACGTGAGATGTTGACCAATGCCAATCTGCAATGTCGGTTTCATTCAAATCCTCTTTGTTTTCTCTGCCATTATTTATCAGTTTAAACGATCCGTAAGGATTATCCAGTATTTACCTAGGTTAATTTAGAAAGTAAAGACGGTAGGCTGCTATAATTTAAATAAAATAAAAGGGTTAAATTGAAATGTTACAAATTAATAAAAAAATAGTGTTCTTACTTAAAGAAAAACTATATTCGTTTAGGGTTCTTAATGTTTAGGTAGTATGAAGTGAAGCCCTAAGAAATAGGGCTGAACTATTGTTATTTGACTTTTTTCTCTTTAAAAAGAACATGCTTTCGTACTTTAGGATCGTACATCATCAATTCCATCTTTTCTGGATGGTTACGTGGATTTTTAGTAGTGGTTTTATAGTATCCAGTTCCTGCTGTGGATTCCATTTTCACTTTAATTGTAACAGCTGCCATGGTTTATCCCCTTGTTATATTTTTTCACCTTTAGCTCTGATTTTATCCAGAACTGCTTTGATGCCTAATTTGTCTATAATTCTCATACCTTTGGTACTTAATCTTAATGTGACAAATCGATTTTCTTCTTCAACCCAGAATTTATGATTCTGAATGTTAGGCAGGAAGCGTCTTTTCGTTTTATTATTAGCGTGCGACACTTTATGACCAACCATGGGTCGCTTGCCAGTTACCTGACATACTCTAGACATTGTGTTACTCCAAAGATAAAAAAATTAACAGCCCTTATCGTTAGCTTAGCTTAGGACTTTCATTATAAAAATAGCCAGATGTGAAATACAAGAGCGGTTTTATAACAAAAAAATTCAAATATTGCAATATTTTTGCTTTGTTTTGCTTTGTTTTTTGCTTTGTTTTATTGATTAGGTATAATCCTCAGCTTTTATATCGTGATATTGAGTTATTGCAATGCAACGTAAGATTAAAAGTTATGTCTTGCGCGCCGGGCGAATCAGCAATAGGCAGCAACAAGGATTAGATCTTTGGCTTCAAAACTATGAATTGAAGTTTGATGAACCTTCTCCTTGGGATTTTGCTAAAGAATTTGGCCGAGACGATGCCGATACAATTGTTGAAATTGGCTTTGGTATGGGCACTTCATTGTTTACTATGGCAGTCAATAATCCCCAATGTAACTATATTGGTATAGAAGTTCATAAAGCTGGAGTAGGTAGCCTAATTGCCGATTTGCATGATCATCAGATGACGAATGTGCGTGTCGTAATACATGATGCAGTAGAGGTCCTACAAACCAAAATAAAAGCTAATTCATTAGCTGGGGTTCAAATCTTTTTCCCCGATCCATGGCATAAGAAGCGCCATCATAAACGACGATTGATCCAATCTGAATTTATTAAAATGTTGGTAAAAAAAATCAGACAGGGTGGTTTTATTCATTGTGCAACGGATTGGCAAGATTATGCAGAGCATATTTTAAATGTTTTGTCTTCAGAGCCTGCTTTGTATAACCAACAATCAAATGGGGGATATTCTCCTCGTCCTGACTCAAGGCCATTAACTAAATTTGAGCAGCGAGGGGAGCGTTTGGGGCATGGCGTGTGGGATTTAATTTTTATTAAAAATAAGGATACTGGACAGGATTAGGCATGCGATTTTATGCCTTTTCTCTTATCCCTATTCCCTCAAGGTATCCCACATGCCGAGCTCTTTGGCAAAAGAGATTATGATAATACCGCAGAATTTATTGTCATGAGTTGCTGAAAGTTAGATCTGGGCATTGTAGGAAAGGTTAAAAAAAATTAACAATGTTTTGATCTTCTATTGTCCATTGTGTAATATCGGTGTCCGTTAAATGGTTTATGACTATCAATTGAAGGAAATATTATTATGGATTTTATAAGTGAAATGAATGAAGCTCTAAAATTGGATTTTATTCAATTTAAAGAATTTATTCAAAAAAAATTGGAGGAGAATAAAAATTATTTAGAGCAGTTATTTTGGTTGTCTGATGGTTCGCAAATGACAGTTTTAAATTATTTGATCTATCAATATCATGATCCCAAAGACGGTGTGGAGGAGCCAGATAAAGATCATGTAGCTAAAATAGATTTTGTTCTTAAGTCAGCTAAGGATGCGAATGTTGGCGAACCACTACACCAAGCAATTGCCGCAGGAAAACTTCATCTAGCACTTCATTTACTTGGAGTAGATGAAGATAGTTTAGCTCCTAAGGAAAGTGGAAAAGCAGATATTTTGGATATTTTTTCCAAAATAGCAAAAAAAGTCGAAATTACGATAGATGGCTTAAAAAGCTACTTCTTTGATATGAATAAGCGTGATAGCAAGGGACGTACTGTACTTTCTTTGGCATTGGATACTAAGAGTACTGAATTATTGATAGCTATCTTAGCAAGAAAACCTATTATACATGCAGCTACTTTGCACACCTCCGCCCGTGTTCCTTTTCAGCCCATCCATCAGGCTGTTGTTTTGGATTATGTTGATGGAGTTACCCTCTTGGCCAATCAGGGCGCTCAATTGACGAATCCTCTAGGCAGCATGAAAGATACTCCCGTCATTTTGGCAGCTCGCTTAGGAAAAATAAATGCATTAGAGGCCTTATTGAAGTTACCAGCAGACAAACTGTCTCTTGAGTCTGAAAACAATCATTTGTTTGAAGACAAACAAACGGGCCATACCGCAATAGAAGAATTATGTGTTAGATTGGCTCAAAATAATGATAATGCAGAGTCTCTTCGAGGAATAGCAATGTTACTCTGTCACGGTGCGGAAATGCCACGCAATGAAAATATGCGGAATTTGTTAAGAAGCAATAGAGTACTTTTATTGCAGGCTGTAAGTAATTATTTAGCTGATAAGCCAGAATTGGTTGATTCTTTTGTAAATCGCTGTCATCTAAGGGAAAGTGCTTTACACAACGTTGTTTATGCAGATCATTCATGGGGCAGTTCTATTCGTCGTTTGCTAGGTATGCCAAGCAAGGCAGCTCTTATCATAGAAGAATTGGTAACCAGAAAATACAGCGATCCTTCTTATGTGGGTGAAAATGTTTCATCTTTAACTACTACGGCAACGGAAAATCTACAATCAGAGAAAAATACTTTGAAGCTTTATGCGGAATTTGTTAGACGCTATTGCCAAGCCTATGATAGTCAAATGGTGACTAATCGTTGGAGTACTATGCGTTGGATGATTGCGGAAGGGAACTGTGATTGGGGTACTGTTGTTCGTTACTCAAGAAATCATCCTACTAGCCGTACCAGGATAGTATTGAATGAAATGTTTACTCCTATGCCTAAGGTACATGAAGACATTGATACTCAGCATGAAGCACCAAGAGCCCATCTTGGTTAATATTTTGTTAGACTGCTCGAAAAATCGTGATTTTCGAGCAGTAAATCGTGATTTTCGACTTAAAGAAGTGGTTAGATGCTCCAGATCAATAATGCGAAGTTTAAATTTTCTCAATATCAGTTGGCGCTAAGCGATTTTATACTGTTCCGTATCAACCTACGTTCAAAAGATGGAAAGATCCGGATTATATGAGAGGGTTAATATTCAGATAAACTATCTACTTGCTTAAACTTCATATACCCCATAAAATTCTAAATTCATTTGAAATTGCTAGGAGTACTACATGGGATGGAATGAGCCGGAAAAGGGCAAAGATCCATGGTCGGGTAAAAATCAGCCTCCAGATTTGGATGAGGCTCTTAAACGTATCCAAGAAAAATTGAAAAAAACATTCTTGGGGGGGGGAGGCAAATCAAATAACTCCTCTGGTACTGGCGGTGGGTTGTTGGCTGTCACGGTCTTATTAATAGCCTTTATTCTTTGGGCACTTTCCGGTATTTTTATTGTTGATCCGGCGGAACAAGCAGTTATTCTTCGTTTTGGAAAATATGTAGAAACCGTTGGTCCTGGTCCTCACTGGATTCCAAGGCTTATCTCATCAAAGATTATCATGAACGTAGATAGGGTATTGGATTACTCCTATTCTGCCCAAATGCTTACTAGTGATGAAAATTTAGTGGCTGTTTCTTTAGCTGTGCAATATCGCATTAATGATTTAAAAGAATATTTATTTAACGTAGCGAATCCTGAAGAAAGTTTACAGCAAGCGACTTCTAGCGCTTTAAGACAGGTTGTTGGCACTACTACTCTAGACCAAATAATAACTGAAGGGCGAGAGGTTTGGGGCGGTAGAGTACAAGAGACTTTGATAAAGACATTGAGTAATTATAAAACAGGAATTCTAATTGTTAATGTGTCCCCGCAGCCGGCGAGAGCCCCAGAAAGTGTTCAGGATGCATTTGATGATGCAATCAAAGCTCAGGAAGATGAAAAACGGTTTAAAGAACAAGCTTATGCTTACGCAGCGAAGGTAGTTCCTATAGCAGAAGGTACAGCCAGTCGCATCCGACAAGAAGCTGAAGCCTATTCGAAGCAAGTTGTGCTAACAGCTCAGGGAGAAGTGGCAGAATTTTTAGCATTGTTGCCTCAGTACAATGCGGCACCTCAAATTATGGCAGAACGTATGTACCTTGAAACCATGCAAAAAGTGTTGCGCAACAGTACTAAGATTATTGTTGACAATAAGGCGGGAAATTTATTGTATTTACCTTTGGATAAAATATTAGGCAATCAAAATATTCCACAATCTGAAATTCCCAAGCCTGTAAAGACTACTAGCAGTGATGAGGAGGATAATTTAATTCTTTCTGGAAGAGAACTTAAAAGACCGACCTATAGTGAGGAGAGAGATTAGGAATGAATGCATTTAAAACAACTTTAGGAATCTTAATCTTTGTGATACTACTGCTGTTGTTCACCAGTGTCTTTACTGTGATGGAAGGGCAGAAAGGTATTATTTTGCGATTAGGACGGTTAGTCAAAGATTCTCAGACTGATAAAGTTAAAGTATTAAACCCTGGTCTTCATTTTAAAACTCCTTTTATCGAAAGTGTGAGAGTTTTCGATACACGTCTCCAAACGATGGATATTAAATCTACTCGTATTGTGACTAAAGAGAAAAAGGACGTTATGGTTGACTATTATGTCAAATGGAGGATTTCAGATTTAGCACAATATTTTAAATCTACTGGCGGCAATGAGTTTAAAGCCGAAACATTGTTGGAACAACAGTTAAATACTCTACTTCGGGCACAATTTGGAAAGCGCACAATATCTGATGCCGTTTCTGGTGGTCGGGATGATGTTATGGAAATATTACGCACTGCGGCTGAAAAGCAAGCCGGCCAGTTAGGTATTGAAGTGGTAGATGTTCGTATTAAAGGCATTGAATTGCCTTCCAATACCAGTAACGCCATCTATCAGCGAATGAGAGCTGATATGCAAAAAATTGCGAATAAGCATAGAGCAGATGGTCAAGCGGCAGCGGAGCAGATTCGAGCTAAAGCCGATGCTGATGTCATGATTCTGCTTGCTAAAACCAAAAGTAATGCTCAACGAACCAGGGCAATTGGAGAAGCGGAGGCAGCCACTATCTACTCCAAGGCTTATAGCCAGAACAAGGACTTTTTTGTTTTATATAGAAGTTTGTTAGCTTATGAAGCAAGTTTTTATAGTAAAAAAGATCTCTTGGTGTTGGATCAAAGCAGTTCGTTTTTTGATTATTTCAAGCAAGCAATGCCAAAAAATGATGGTATAGCTGTTAAAAAGTAGCTATAATGCCGGATTTTGTTAGATATTTTATAGCATTATCCCAAAATGCGTTTGAGCTTTTAGAATCTAGACGCATTTTTTTAAGATATGCAAACAAAGAGTAGATCATGGGTAAGAATGTTGTTGTTTTGGGTACACAATGGGGTGATGAAGGCAAAGGTAAAATTGTTGATTTGCTGACACAAGATGCTCAAGTAGTTGTCCGCTATCAAGGGGGACACAATGCCGGCCATACATTAAAAATTAATGGCGTAAAAACAGTTCTTCGCTTAATCCCTTCAGGGATGCTCCGTCCTAATGTCACGTGCTACATCGCAAATGGTGTGGTGTTATCGCCTCAAGCATTACTTAATGAAATTAAGGAGCTTGAAGACAAAGGTGTGAATGTAAGAGAGCGATTGCGTATTAGCCAGGCTTGCCCACTTATTCTTCCTTACCATGTTGCTTTGGATAAGGCACGTGAGGCGCACATGGGGAAATCTGCGATTGGCACAACAGGTCGGGGAATAGGCCCTGCTTATGAGGACAAGATTGCTCGACGTGCTTTACGGGTGAGTGATTTATTTCATAGCGAGCGATTTGCTAATAAACTAACAGAATTATTAGATTATCATAATTTTGTTTTAACAGAATACTTCAAGCAACCTGCTGTGGATGCGCAATTGTTGTTGGATGAATCATTACAATGGACTGAAGCATTAAAGCCTATGGTTTGTGATGTGTCAGCCTGTCTACATGAGCATAGAAAAAAGGGTGAAAACATTTTATTTGAAGGCGCTCAAGGGGTTTATTTAGACATTGATCATGGAACATACCCTTATGTCACTTCCTCCAATACTTGCGTAGGTTCCGTGGTTAATGGAGCAGGATTCGGCCCCAAATATATTGATTATGTATTAGGTATTACCAAGGCGTATACCACTCGGTTGGTGGGGGCCCATTTCCAACTGAATTGCTTGATGAAGTTGGGAAACGAATCGCTGAACGTGGCCAAGAATTTGGTGCAGTGACGGGAAGACCTAGACGCTGCGGGTGGTTTGATGCTGTATTATTAAAACGCTCTATCGAGCTAAATAGTATTTCCGGGTTGTGCGTGACCAAATTAGATGTTCTTGATGGTTTGGATGTACTCCGTATTGCTGTAGCTTATAAGGATAGCGAAGGTCATTTGTTATCTCATCCACCTCAATCAGCTGAGGACTTCAATGATTTGGTCCCTGTGTATGAAGAACTTCCAGGTTGGCAAGAATCAACTGCTGATGTGACTGTTCTGAGAGATTTACCATCTAATGCCCAGGCTTACCTAAAAAAAATAGAAGAGATATTAGGCATTCCTATTGATATGTTATCAACAGGTCCTGAAAGAGATTCAACAATTATTTTGCATGATCCTTTTTTTGATTAGTAAAGTGTGGTGACAACTGCTCCCCGGGTCCAATTTCATGAAACTCCCTTTGAAAGAGCGAATAGCGCCAAGATACCTATATGTCAACCCAAAGACCAACATGGTTCACTTATTAATGCCTATCATGAGCGGCACTGAAATAGGTTTAGATAATACCTGTAAATCGGTCTATTCGTTACAAGAGTTTTTTGGCCTTTTGGGAGCTAACAAACAAAGTACGGCACTGGGGATGCTAGAAGATTATAAAGATGCGTTGGCTTTTGATTTAAAATACTGTCCTGATTCAAAAGAAAAAGAGCTCAAAGCAGCTCGTCTTTTGCAAATTAATACTTATCTAAGTCTTTTGAAATCAATTCAAAACGAGAAAGGCATAACAGAGTCCTTGAAGAAAGTATTCCCCACCTATCCTGCGCCGTTGGAAAGCTTAATGCAGGCTAAAGAAGCGAATTTATACAGTGTGATATTAAGGCCAAAAGAGCAGGATGTTCAGTTGCGTACTACGGCGATTACCCCGGTATTTAGCGCCAACCATGACTGTCTGGTGCATGGCCTCATTGTCCTCAAAGACTCTTTACTGGGTAATACCTTATTGGATAGCTATAAGGACTTGGCTTTTACTCCTAAATCGAAGGAACAATTGATTGCACGTGTTTTATCAAAGTTTTCTGGCTCACCCGTTGATTTTGAACAGATTAGAGCAAAGTTAACTCAAGAAATCCATGATTATCTAGGCATTGAAGTGACTCTCAGTCAAACCCAAGGCACTCGTTATGCGCCTTCTGTCCCCATGACTCAATCCTATCTGGATGAGCAATTGGCTATTGATGCTGACAATCTGGCCACGCACCTTGATTATATCAACGCATTATTAGAGTATTGCACACCTAATCTATTTGAAAGTCTTGAAGGTTCGCCCTTTTACATGATGAATGAGGCAGAGCGACTCTCTATCCTCACCCAGTTCTTTTTAGCAGAGCTTAATATCGCCTGCCGTACTCAAGGAGTAACCAATGCTGATTGGGGTCAGATTTTAGAAGCCAATTTTGAACTCATTAGCCACTTAGCCCAAACAGTACAACACGCACTGGAACGAAGCTTCTCAGTAGAAGAAGCCTTGATAGATTATATGAATCGACACCAGGATGTCTTTCAATTAAAAAGCCCTATTCCTAAAGACAATATTCCAAAGCTGAAAGAACGATTTAAATCCCATTATGAACTTATCAAGGACTCCCCGCATTTTGACGAGTTTATGCTATTAAGCGAAAAGAAAGGGCTCTTTGTAACTCATCAGGGCTGTATTGTCACCCATTTTGCTCACTTTTTACAAACCAGCTTTTCCAATGAGGTATTGGATGAGCCTACACGAGCCTTCTTGCAAGCAGCCCAACAAGATTTTGAAACGGTGGATAAACCTGATAACGTCATCCCTCATAAAAATGACTTCATTCATGCAGACCTTAAAGAAGTAGAGCTTGATTTATCGAAAATGGATAACCATGCTTTGCAGGTTTTATATGAAGATATTAATCGCTATGAAGACCCCAAACTCAAAAAAACTCTGTTAACACAATTCAAACAAGAACGTCCCGATTTTAAACCGAAAATTGATGCCAGACAGTTTTTACAACATGTGGCTTATGGGCAGCAAGACGAAGCAGAGGCACTACTGCAAAAAGAAGACCCACAACTGGCGCAAGAGCTTTTGAAAGCCGATAACATCGCATTCACCGACTACTCAGGCCGCACCTTTACCTGCACGGCCTATGAATATGCCTATTGGGCTAAAGATTCTCATATGCAAAGGATGTTAGAGAAGCACATTAGACTTGATGAAGACACCAGACAATTTATTTTGGAACGAGTACAACAAATAGAAGAACTTGTAAATCTTCCTCCAGACGCAGGACTTTTTGAACACCCCAAACCCCGAGGCTTGCACTATACCACTAGAGATGAACAAGGGAATACTATTGACCATTGGGAAACGCATTTTGACCTGACCCCATTAAAAAGGGCATTAGAGCATTATGTGAAGGAGTATAATGAAAAGCCAAATAAATCTGGTGCGGATTGGGAACAACTCGATAAAATCTGGGTAGAAGAAGTGGGCCGTGCCCAACGTGATGTGCCTGCTCATATTGCGCAAGAGTACTGTCATCCGGACCGCTCTTTTGAGGATGTCACTAATAACCAAGCCTTATTGGATGCGACTAATCCAACCAACTTAAAACGACAACTCAAATTTCGTAAGTTGGATACTAATGAGTATTATTTGTGGTTTACTCCCGACTCTTACTCGGTGGATTCTGGTCTTGGTTTTTCATTTGGTATATTACGGTGGAGGTACGATTGTAGACCTCGTGAGTGGTGGGCGGCTGGCGCCGGGGACATTGCATTTGCGGTCATCGATTTGAACGCACTAACGGCCATTGATGAGGTGAGGACTAGTGATCTTAAACAGTCCCTAGACAATCTACGCCAACCATTAATCGTACAGGCATCCCAGTCCCACAGTACCTAGTCATTAATAGCCTCGCGGCAATTCCTGCTATATAGCTGTCAGTCAGATCATCCTCAGTCCTGATCTTAGTGCTGCATGGACTGAGTCTGCCTAACAAGCCAAAAAGTGATCGCTTTTACCCTCTAAATCACTCATGTTACGCACAAGAACTTGTAGTTTGACTAAAAAGCCTTAGAATTCCGCCCTTAATTTTAGGGAGGGAATACAATGGATATGCTTGATCTTTATAGTGATTAAGTCTAATCGCACATTAGCTTTATCTGAAAACGATGCCAAAAACGGACGGTTCCAACAAGCAAGAGCACTAGAGCTTGAAGAGGATATGGCCCACATAGTCTGGCTTAGAGGCCTAGACTTCCCCGTGAGGCTCCTGAAAAAAGTATTCAAAAACGAAAACGGTTCAACAGGAATTCTCTATCTTGTTTCTAATGACATGCTCAGTAGCGCCGAATCCACCTCGATTGCTGGACACAAATGCATCAATTCTCAGAACTAGTTTCCACAGATGTACTGAAAGAATTTATAAAAGAAAAAATGATTCCTTAGATTTAATAAAATCAAATTATGGTGTTTTTGACAAGTTGCCCCCAGAATCTAAGAAAGAAGTCAATAAAATCAAAATGGAAATGGCAAAATACTGCCAAACAATTATCGTAAAATTGGATGATAAATACCAGTTAGATTATATTTTAATCTAATTGGTCTAATTTAATATTTTCTTAATAATTTTCAGGTACCATTGCACCTGAAAATTTAACCTAAAAGGAAAAAATTATTATGGGAAATTATTATTATTATTATAGAAGACTCCTTAACTCAATCTATAAAATAAGTGATGAAGCTAAGCAAGATGATATCACTGAATTTAATGAAGAATACAAAAAACTACTTCAGCAAAATAAAGGTGATGAGTTTTTACGTTTCATCAAAAAAAATATAGATGCACAAAGAGCATCGGGAGTGCAGCTTTTTGGCACTATGGTTATTAATGGACAACAGGTGGAAACATTCCCGTTAGCTATTACATATATTGTTATGGATAAACTCAATGAAATGAATGGATTCAAAGCGAAAGTGGTTAGAAAACCAGGCCTATTTAATCCCTCTGATATGGATGTTTTTAGTTCGCTTTTAACTCAAATTTATAAAATCAATGATACACGAAATTACGATGATGTTAATAATTTTAAGAAGGGATATGATATGCTAGTCATTAGCGGAAAAGAAGAGCAGTTTTTAAACTACCTGAAGGATTCCCTTGATGGTGAAAAAGCAGAGGGAGTTTTACATTTTGGTGGTACATACATGAAAGAAGGTAAACCTATAGAAAAATTCCCATTGAAAGTTACTTTTATTATCATGGATAAGCTCAATGAGATCATTGCAGCCAACGATGAAGCCAAAGCACGTCATGCAAGATACTAGAAATTAACATAAGCTAAGAGCTACTTTACTCAAGGCTGTTTTTCTTTGCAGCCTTCTTTTTTGTGATTAACTCATGTTACGCACGATCAGTTTTAAGCGGTCATATTTTTGAGCTCCTGCCAGGCAATTTGGTTTGTTCGAACAATGAGTTTGTACTTAATAGCAAAGTGATTTAAATGAGTTTTTACCTTCAAGAGTTCTAACTTGCAGTAGGCAATAATAGAAGCATAGATATGATTGCACTGAATTTTGATTGTACGAGTAGGCGACTTGGTTAAGTGTTGTAGTTCAACTTTGATCTGACAGTGGGTGGTTTTTTATAAGGTGGCTGTCAGATCAAGAGTAAACACTACGAAGCGCTATACTCCATCAGTGTCACCTATCGTTTGTATTAACTATTTTTCATGAGGCTTTTTATGCCAAAATATTTTAATAGATTATTCATTTCTACTAGTTGGGTGGCTATCTCATCTATTGTTTGAATAAGCCCTAGTATTTCATCCATTGCTTCTTCATCGCGAGCAAGCAGTTTATCAAGAACTTCTTTCAAACCTATTTCATTTTCTTTAAATCCAATGTAATCTGGATTGCTTATAAAAAAAGCATCTACTGCTACACCGGTTTTTAGATTTATGGTGAGTGAGAAAACAACATCAGTCGCCATAACGTTTTCACTTGCCATATCTTCAGGAAGCTTTGATAGATCGACTTTTGCTGAGACTAAAGCAGTAAGGGCAGTATAGTTACCTTCGCTATCCTTAGTAGTTGAGGTAATCACACTTCGCATGGAAATAGCATCCCCATAATCTTCATACTGTTCTTTTGCAATTTGCTCTAACATTTCTGATGCCATTGGAATCATCATATTAAGCTGTTCTTGTGGCAAGAGCTTGGTAAAATCTATTCCTACTGAGCTTTTAATAATGGTTGTGGGAGATAATCCATTACCATAATCATAACTTAAGTTATCCAGTTTAACTTCGAAGATGTTTTGTGAACCAATCTTTTTATAAAACCCATTCACAGCAACTTTCACGATACGTTCGGCATTAGTTTCTATTGCATTAAAAGTTAATTGCGCAGATGTTGTTTCATTTTGAAAAGGTGCAAGGATGTTTATTACCTCTGAGTTCAATTGATCCAGAACATTGTTAGAAGCGAATGCTCCAGAGATAAGGGCAAGGCATAGCCCAAAAGAAAAAAGGGTCTTTTTCATAAAGTCTCCAAAAGTGTTTGTATGAGATTGGGATGGTGTTAGTCGACTGACGTTCTGCATAAGAATACCTCAATATTGTTATATTTAAGTATTCCTCGACACATAGTTACGTATTACATCAGCACCGGAGGAATCGAGAGTTGCGGAATAACCTAACTATTAAGTTTGGATAGACTATCGTACCTCACAACATAATTCAAGTAATTTAGGGGCGTGATTTAAAGTGCGGTTAAAAGTATTTTACCTTCAGCTGGGGAAAGCCGTATAAAAACTTTAGGAATGTTGCCTATTAATTTGCTCCCCAGCGCCGACGTACTGACTTGCTCGGGGTATTGTAAGTTAAAACTGCCGTTATGCGGCAAATAAATAAGGAAATTCTTTCCGTAAAATGTCATTCACTTTTTGTTGATAAGATTTGCTTTTAATAATGAGTAATACAGTGTCATCTCCCGCAATAGTACCTAAAATACCTGAATTTGAAGTTTCTTTGATACTGAATGAGACATATTTCCGATCTAAATAATAAGCAAGGCTGTTGGCGTTCCCAGGTGGTTTGCAAAATTATGAGCCCAAAGTCGGAAAATTGTATGTTAAGGACTAGAGGTAATCCAGGCTGATTATAATCAATAACTTTATAATAACCTGAAACTTTTGCTATTTTCATTTTTTTCAAGCGACGGGATAGCGTCGCTTGGGGAATATCATATCCTCTCTTTTTTAAACTGTGTTGTAAATCACTTTGTTCAGCAATGTTTTCAGTTTGTACTATCGATAAAATCATATCATCTAATAGTGAATTATGAGTCAATTTTGTCTCTCCATATAACCAGCGATTATGAATATAAAATCTTTTGATTGAAATTATATTCACTTTTTCTTGACAACTCAAACTATGATCACTTATATTCATAAAACGAATAAAAATTGAATTTGTATCCATATGTATAAAATTTATATCTTATCATTAATTAGTTCCATTTTATTTATTTCAGGATGTAGTGGGCAAAAAGATAAAAATATTTTGCATTTTTCAACCTCTGCTGAATATCCACCTTTTGAATATGTAGAGTATGGAGAACTCAAAGGCTTTGATATTGATTTAGCAAAATTAATTGCAAAGGAATTAGGTAAAAAAGCCGTTTTTGACAATAGGCAGTTTAGCGCGGTGTTACCTGCAGTAAATTCAGGCCAGGATGATATTGCAATAGCCACAATTACTATTACTGAAGAACGCAAGAAAAATTTTGATTTTTCCAATCCTTATTATTTTGAGGGTATGGCAGCTGTATTTCATGCTTCCCATCCTGTGATGGAACCCGATCAATTAAAGGGGAAGAAAATAGCTGTGCAACTTGGCAGTGTTATGGAAATTTGGCTTCATCAAAATTTTCCAGAAGCTGAAATTACAGTTTTGGACAATAACAATCAAGCTATAGAAGCTTTAAACGTAGGTCATGTCGATGTGGTACTAATGGATGGTGCTCAAGGGAATGTTTATAGCAAAAAGCATCCAGGATTAACTTATTCAATAATCGCCAAGGCGCAAGATGGGTATGGTTTGGCTTTAAAGAAAGGTTCCCCTTTAACCGCTGAAATTAACTTGGCATTAGAAAAAATCAAAGCGAAAGGGGAAATTCAAAAATTAGAATCTATTTGGTTAAAGGGTTCACTATGACGGAATTTGTTCAAAATATTTTCTTTATAGGAAAAGGGATAGCCCTCACGTTGCAATTATTAATTGGAGGTATGCTCATAGGGATAGCGCTCGGAACATTATGGTCTATTGGCAGATATCAGGGAATTGCCTGTTTTTCTATAAATCGATTTATCTCCATAATGAGAGGAACTCCTTTGATCCTACAGTTAAGTTTCATTTATTTCTCATTCCCTTCTTTACTGGGGATGCGACCTAGCATTTTAATGGCAGGCATTATTGCTTTTGGTTTGAATAGTTCTGCTTATTTGGCCGAAATTTTAAGAGCAGGGATTGAAAGTTTGCCTAAAGGTCAATTTGAAGCAGCAGCTACCTTGCAAGTTCCAACGTTTTACCTATGGAAAGATATTATTTTGCCACAAGTAATAAAAAATATTTTTCCTGCGATAGTCAATGAAACAATCGCCTTATTAAAAGAAACCGCATTAATTTCTACTATTGGAGGTTTGGATTTAATGCGTCAGGCGCAGTCAGTGGCAGCACAACAGTTTACCTATTTTATGCCTTTATGTATTGCAGGAATCTATTATTACGGTTTGGTCTTACTCATTGAATTACTTGGTAAGGTAGTTGAAAAAAGAGGAAATTATGTTGCAGGTCATTAACGCATCTAAAAAAATTGGTAACACCCAGATTCTCGATCAAATTAACCTGAAAATTCAACCTAATACTATTGTTGGTTTGATTGGCCTTCCGGTAGTGGAAAACGACTTTGCTCAGATGCATCCAACAATTAGAAGTTCTGGATTCCGGTTTTATCGATTGCAAAGGAAAAAGTGGTTTTATGTTTCAGGATTTTCAATTGTTTCCGCACATGACTGCTCTTGAAAACTTAATTTATGCTCCCGGCCTTCATGAAAAGGCTATTGATCATAAAGAACGAGCCTTGAGTTTACTTGACATGCTTGGGCTTTATGATAAAGCCCAAGCCTATCCTCAAAGTCTTTCAGGAGGGCAAAAGCAGCGAGTTGCTTTAGCCAGAAGCCTGATGATGAAACCTGATTTGTTACTTTGTGATGAGCCCACTTCTGGTCTTGATATAGCAACTACTCATGATGTGATTGCTTTGCTAAATACTGTTAAATCTTTACATATTACTATGCTGATTGCTTCTCATGATTTGCTTTTTTTAACTCATATTGCAGAGCGATTATTGGTTGTAAATCAAGGAAAATTGCTTGCTGATTTTAAAACAAAGGATGTGTCTGATCCGATTTTCTATGTACAACAATTTTACCAAGGGGGAATATTATGAAGAAAGTTATCAAAAAAATTGCACTGGCTTATTCGGGTGGACTTGATACATCCATCATGATCCCTTGGCTTAAAGAGCATTATGATCAAGCAGAAATTATAGCCGTTATTTGTGATTTAGGGCAGCAAGAAGATCTTGTCGCAATAAAAGATAAAGCGATTAAAAGTGGTGCATCCAAAGCTTATGTTATAGATGTGAAAGAAGAGTTTGTAGCTCATTATTTATGGCCTTTGGTAAAATCAGGTGCTTTATATGAAGATCAATACATTTTAGGAACTATTTCAAGGCCTTTAATTGCTCAAAAATTGGTTGAAGTTGCTTTGGCTGAACAAGTGGATGCTGTCGCTCATGGCGCCACTGGCAAAGGAAATGATCAGGTTCGTTTTGAATATTCTATCAAGGCTCTCGCTCCTCAACTTGGGATTATTGCTCCCTGGAGAAATTGGGATATTAAATCAAGGCAGGAAGCGATTGCCTATGCGAAAGAGCATGGTATTAATGTGCCAGTAACACCCCAATCACCATATTCTCGAGATCATAATATTTGGTATATTTCTCATGAAGGCGGGGTGCTTGAAGATCCATCTCAAGGAATGCCTGATAATGTGCTATTAATGACAAACCCTATTTCTCATACTCCTGATAAAGCGGAAATAATTGTCCTTGACTTCAAAGAAGGGGTTCCTGTCGAGTTAAATGGACAAGCGCTTTCACCTGTCGATCTCTTGAGTGAATTAAATAAAAAAGCAGGTCAACATGGTATTGGTGTAGCTGATATTGTTGAAAACCGATTAGTTGGGATGAAAATACGAGGGGTTTATGAAGCCCCTGCTGCTGCAGTGCTTTATAAGGCTCACAAACTCCTGGAGAGCTTATGTCTTACTCGATCAACATTACACCTGAAGCAATTATTACAGCAAACTTATGCCAATTTGATTTACGAAGGCTGCTGGTTTTCTCAAACCAAACAAGCTTTGGATGCTTTTATTGATGTCACTCAACAGCATGTCACGGGACGAGTTAAATTAAAATTGTTTAAAGGCAATATTATTCCTAATGGTATGCAATCTCCTTACAGCCTGCATAGTCCAGCATTAGCTACGTTTGAAGAAGACAGTGTTTACAATCAAAAGGATGCGGAAGGATTTATTAATCTTTTTTCTTTGTCTGCTAAAGTTTATGGCCAAGTCCACCAAGGAGGTCAATATGATAAATAAAACATGGGGTGGAAGATTTAAAAAGCCATTAGATGGTCGAGTTAATCAGTTCAATGCTTCTTTGTCTTTTGATCATGTGCTTTTCGAACAAGATATTAATGGAAGTCAAGCTCATGTCAAACAATTAGTTAAGCAGAAGATTATCACAGAAGAAGAAGGTCAGGCTATTTTTGTTGCGCTTGATGAAATCCAAAATGAAATAAAGCAAGGTCAGCATTCTTTCAATGACAGTAAAGAAGAAGATATTCATATGTTTATTGAACAGTTACTGACGCAGAAATTGGGTGATTTAGGGAAGAAGCTGCATACCGGTCGTAGTCGAAATGATCAAGTGGCATTGGATCTACGCTTATTTACTCGCGATAAAGGCAATTTGATCAATGAGCTTTTAATTGAGCTGATTCACTGTCTTAATGAATTAGCGAGCAAACATCAAGATGATTTAATGCCGGGATATACGCATTTACAACAAGCACAACCTATCACTTTAGGAGCTTATTTTAATGCGTATCAATCGATGTTTAGCAGAGATAAAAGCAGGATGGAGGATTGGTTTCAGCGTATGAATTATTCTCCTTTAGGAGCTGGGGCTTTAGCTGGGAGTTCTTTGCCCCTTGATCGTCAGTGGGTAGCTCATTGGCTAGGTTTTGCAGGTATAATACCTAATACTCTTGATGCAGTAAGCGACAGGGATTTTGTAGTTGAATTATGCAGTATCGCCGCAATGACTATGATGCATCTTTCCAGATTATGTGAAGACTTAATTTTGTGGTCCACCCAGGAATTTAATTTTATTACTTTGGACGATGCTTTTGCTACTGGTTCTTCGCTAATGCCTAATAAGAAAAATCCCGATGTTCTGGAATTGATCCGTGGTAAAACCGGAAGAGTGTATGGCCATCTGATGGCTATTCTAACTGTTATGAAGGGTTTGCCACTTACCTATAATAAAGACATGCAAGAAGACAAGGAGGGTTTGTTCGATACGATTAATACAGTAGTCGTATGTTTGCAAATAATAACCCCTTTCTTGCAAAGTCTGGTTTTTAATACAGAGTTAATGCGGGCAAAGGCTCAAAGCGGTTACCTTGATGCTACAGCTATTTTGGAGTCATTAGTAATGAAAGGTATGCCTTTTCGTGATGCTCATCATCAAGTCGGCCTATGGATTATAGAAGCTATGGAAAATCAGTGTTCGTTGACCGAATTATTAAAAGGAGACTAAAAATGTCTTTTTCCACCTCAACTAAACCTATTACGGCTCAGAATAATGGTTTTGATAAAAAACAAGATGAGAATAATAGACATGCCATTAATGAAGTGGCGACAAATACTTTTCTTATTAATTTGCAACAAGCTATTTTTAGTTTGGAAACTGAATCGGCTAATTTTGCGTCAGAAGAGGGGGATGATAAGAAACATTCTGTTCCTCTCGGTCAACTAAGACATTTTCTTACAGGAACAGAGTTATCCTGTGATGAAGTTAAATTTATCTTAAAAAAAGCCAAATCAATAAAACAAAACCCGGATTTATATAGTCAATATCTTGCTAATAAAAGTTTGGTGATGATTTTCGAAAAACCTTCATTTCGAACTCGTTTGAGTTTTGCTCTAGCCATCCAGAGTATGGGAGGAATAGTTGTTGAAAGTATAAGTAATTCAAGAAAGCAAGAAACTGCTGCCGATATGGCACGTGTCTTAAATGGTTACGCTGATTTTGTAATGGTCAGAACACATGCTGATAATTGCTTAAAAGAGATGGCAGCCTATTTGAAAGTACCTCTTATTAATGGTCTTTCTGCATTACATCATCCTTGTCAGATTCTCGCTGATCTATTAAGTCTGCTAGAACAATTTGGTACATTAGAAGGATTAAAAGTAGCTTATATAGGTGATGGTAATAATATTCTGCATAGTTGGATGCTTTTAGCACCTCAGTTAGGTATCACGATTCATTATTGTTGTCCTAAATCAAATCAACCTAATGCAACTATTGTAGATAGAGCCCGTAGGATGGTAGAAAATTCAATGATTCATCGTTTCGATCAACCGGAAGAGGCAATAAAGAACGTGGATGCAGTTTATACTGATGTATGGACTAGTATGGGATTCGAAAATCCTGAAGCGGACAAGATTTTTAAGGGTTTTCAGGTGAATGAAGTCTTAATGTCACAGGCAAAATCTAAAGCAGTATTTATGCATTGTATGCCTATGGAAAGAGGGAAAGAGGTTTCTGAAACTTTACCGGATAGCCCAGCGTCGATCATTTTCACTCAGAGTGAAAATAGAATGCATGTACAAAAAGCATTATTATTATTTTTAGATCAGTCTCTATCCTAGCTCATGTTTAGTAAAGCTGTAATACGGAAAGTTTAAAATTCCGTATTACGCTGCTAATGTGGGGCATTTTTTTAAAAAATTTAATAATTATTCTCAAAAGTGATTAATTTTTTTTCCAGGTTCCATTGTAATCTTGCTTTTTCGTTGTGGGCAATGAAGCTTTGGCAGTTTTTGCTATCGAGATCGCGACAATCAGGAATCAGTTCCGCTGTCTCTTTGTTTGTCCATATGCTTTTGCCTGGCAAGAAAGAGTAAGTAAGAGCGTTTCTGTTAATTTGTTTTAATTGCTGGTAACTAAGACCATGCCTTCTGACTGCTTCTACATACTGTTGGGTCAAGTCTGTTCTTAGAACTCCCTCATCGTCAGTAGACAAGACTACTGGAACCTTATGAGAAAGATAATAATTCAACGGGTGATTACGGCCAGAGATGTTCAGAATTTTTAGATTGCTAATTAAGTTTATCTCAACAGGTATTCGATTATTGGCCATGTATTTAAGTGTATCTTCAGCATCATTTTCATAACCAATATCCACACCATGACCAATTCTTTGCGCGTGGCCAGTCAGTAAAGCATCCCTTATGTGATTACTCAGATTTTCAGGTGTTACTGCTTGAGGGGCTAACTCTCCGGCATGTAAGGTAATGGGGACTTTAGGGTATTTTTGGTGAAGGTATTCAAAAATTAACATTTGCTTATGGTAATCGCGTAAGGAAATAATCCCATCTTCTGGTTGAACCAGATTTACTCCAATTAAATTTCCTTTTGATTGAGAGACCGCTTCGAAAGCATTTAAAGCTTGGGCAAAGACATTATCAACAGGTTGTTCTCTCAAAACATAATAGAGCAATTTGACTTTAACATCACAGGGGCTTGTATGTGGGTGAGTTTTACAACCTAATTCCTGAGATGCTTTAGCAAGAATTCTATCACTTTCCAAAACAGTATTTTTTATGTTATTTTGGAAATCTTTATTAGCTAATAAGACAGTTCTTTTTTGGTCATAAGATGGGGTATTTTTTACAAGATCTCCAAAGCTTAATGAGTGGGCATTATCAGGGACATCCATTATCTCTAAATATTGTTCTTTTTGTTGAGCAGCTCGTTGAATGATCTCCACAAGCAATTGAGGCCTATAATCAAAAACTATTGGCATGTATTTGGCAAATCCATTAAAAAAATGATCATGACCTGATTCTTTCCCAGGTATAAAATCCTTCATAGACCAGTCTTTTATAATATGGGAATACAGATCGGGTTTATTAAAAACTTCTTTAATATTTACCCCATTGCAACGAGAAGAATCTTTACTGACCATAAAGGTATTTTTATCTAAACAGTAGTTGCTATTGGCTGCGAGCTCTAACATAGTTTCGGGATAAGCTCCTCCTGCCAAATGATAATGTAACTCTCCACCTTTGGGCATAATTTTAAAAAAAGAATAAAGAGCGTTTGGATCTTGTTTGATGCTATCAAAATAATCATCAACATTGGCGAAAGCAGGAGATAAAAAGAAAAAGACACTTACAGATGAGATTAATTTAGTAATATTCATAAGGGCAAAATGGCTATTAATTGGACAATTATTATCTCATAATCTTTCTATATTCCCAATAGGTTATCTGTTTTTGTTGAATTTTTCTGAATTGTTTTACGAAAGCAGCAGGAAAATCCGAAGTGCCAGTTTCAATTTGGTAGCGATTCAGTGCGTGAACAATTACTAAAAAGGAAGCCTGAAATAACCAAGTTAAAAGGGTATTCCAGGCTAACTTATGCGTTTTATCTATTAGCCAGCGCCATGCCTTCCAATACCGTTAGCGCCGCATAGAGTTGGTAATCTTCATGGATTAAATCTCCATTTTGATTTTCAGCATTTTTAGATTCAGCATTCTCTGAATTATCTTTATTAATTAAGTGCCCATTCAGATCGGCCTCACTGAAATTATTCAGGTTGTCTTTTTTGATAGCATTTTTAGGAACATCTACCTCTTCCACGATGATATCCGGCACTATTCCTTTGGCTTGGATGGAAACTCCTGATGGAGTATAATAAAGGGCTGTAGTCAATTTAATTCCTGTTTTGCTATCAAGAGGCAGAACTGTCTGAACAGATCCTTTCCCAAAGCTTTTTGTACCGAGGATGATCGCTCTTTTATTGTCTTTTAATGCTCCAGCTACAATTTCTGATGCTGAAGCTGAACCGTTATTAATTATGACGACCAGAGGAGCATTATCCAGTACATCTCCAGGATTAGCTAAGGCAGTAAATTTAGAGCCTGGTAATCTTCCTTCCGTGTAGACTATCATTTCTTGCTTACCAGTTTTATCATTGCCTAGAAAAGCGTCAGATACTTGGATTGCAGAATCAAGTAATCCTCCTGGGTTATTTCTTAAATCCAGTATTAGTCCTTTTAATTTTCCCCCAGCCTGTTGTTTTAACTGTTCTATGGCTTTCAGCATGTCTTTACCAGTTAACGCCTGGAATTGAGTTATACGAATATAACCATACCCTTCACTGAGCATTTTACTTTTCACGCTTTTTATTTGGATGATTTCACGAATCAAATCAAAGGTTAATGGTTTGTTCACGCCTTTTCTCAATATAGTTAACTCTATGGTGGTACCTGGTTTTCCACGCATCAAATTAACAGCATCTTTAAGTGAAAGACCTTGGACAGATTCTTTGCCCAATTTAATAATATAGTCTCCTGATTTGATTCCCGCTTTAAAAGCAGGAGTATCGACAAGCGGGGTAATGACTTTAACAATGCCTTCTTCCATGGTAACTTCGATACCTAATCCGCCGAATTCACCACTGGTTGATGTTTGCAACTCCTTGAATTCCTCTTCATTGAGATAGCTAGAGTGTGGATCAAGACCAGTCAACATCCCACGGATGGCATTGTCGAATAATTCTTTGTCATCGACAGGTTTTACATAATATTTTTTTATTTCTCCAATAGCATTAGAAAATCGTTGCACATCTTCCAATGGAATTCGTTTCGTATTAGAATGATTTGAATTTGGTTCTTCGGCCGAGAATGTTGTTAAAGGCAGCATCAGCGTTAGGGCATAAATTAATGCTAAAGTACTGGAAAACAATCTTTTAATAACCATAGCGATCTCCTCGGATCCAAGGCCATGAATCAGCCACTTTTTTGTATTTTTTTATAATGCAATTTAAGTGCCAGCGGCTAAACTTTTAAGACAACCACTCTAACGGATTAACCGCTTTTCCTTTTTGTCTTATCTCAAAGTATAGACCGTTTTGCTTGATTCCACCGCTGTGACCGACACTGGCGATTTGTTCATTTTGTTGGACCATTTGTCCTTTACGCTTGAAGAGAGACTGATTGTGAGCATATAAAGTCATGAATCCTTGGCCGTGATCAATAATGAGAAGCAAACCATACCCTTTTAGCCAATCGCTAAATACTACTTTTCCAGAGGAAACTGCAGTTACTGTTGAACCCTCATCGGCAAAAAATGTCACCCCTTGGTTCATTCTATGTATGGATCTTCGAGAGGTTTGGACGGGAAACGGCAATTTTTTGCGCATTTGCATGAACGGCTTGCCGTTTTGTATAACACTTTGTTGAGATAATGACGTTAATAGGCGTGATAAATTGTTTTTGTCTTTTTCAAAGTCATGCAATGCCTGTTGACTATTTTGGATCTCACTATTAATCGATTGAATTAGGGTAGCATGATATTTTTTACTTTGTTCTAATTGCTGTTGGTGTTGTGCTAATTTGTACTTTAACTGTTTATTTTCTGCCTGTTCATTATCAAGTTTATTTTTATTTTTATTAAGATTTTTGCGAGTGAGATCAATTTCGGCGATTAAGTGTTGGCGAGATTTAATAAGGTACTGGTAATAAGTCAATATTCTATTGATTTTAAAAGGATCATCTTGATTAAGAAGCCATTTTAAAGGTTGATATTCGCCCATTTGATAGCGGGCACGAATATGATTTGCTAGCAATGTTTGTTGAGTATCTAATTGATTATTTAATTGATTTATTTTTTCTTGTAATTCTGCAATATTTCTTTCTTTTGCAGACATATTATTTTGTATAATTTTAAGTCTATTTATTCCTTCACCAATTTGTTTTTCTGTGTTCGATAGCTCTTGATTTAATACCGCGCGCTTGTCCTGTGCACTCGCTAAAGTCTGCTTTAGTTTTTCAATTTTAATATCTAACTGTTTTAGTTTATTTCGTGTTTGAACTATAGTCGGAGTACTATTTTGGGCTTCAAGGCTAAAGCAAAAAAATAAACTTAGCATTATTCCTAGGCGAAGAGAGAGCACCAAACCTTTTTCGAAATATGCTGCCAAGTGGTAAATGCGAGAAAGCATAAAGTAATTGCTCCTTGCAGTCGAGGCTTGAAAGAAAGCTGTAGGAAAATAGCGAAATCGATTAGGTAAATGCATAGTTTTTTTCCAAAAGGGCATGGCCAGTCATTTCTGGTGGTGGGGGGATTTCCAATAAGGTAAGCAAAGTAGGTGCTATATCCATTAAACTCCCTTCTGTTTGAGTAAAGTGCCAACCCCCACCAATATAAATAAAAGGTACTGGTTCACTAGTATGGGCTGTATGAGCTTGATGAGTGGACTCATTAAACATTTCTTCGGCATTACCGTGATCAGCAGTAATCAGCAATTTCCCCCCCTGATTTTTAAGAGCATCCCAAACACGTTTCATACATTGGTCAAGACATTCTATGGCACGAATAGTGGCCTCAAAGTCTCCTGTGTGCCCCACCATGTCAGCATTCGCATAATTACAAATAATGACATCGTAGTCGTGACTATTTATAGCCTCTACTAGAATATCAGTAAGTTTAGGCGCGCTCATTTCAGGTTGTAGATCATAAGTTGCTACTTGAGGAGAAGGAACCATAATTCTTTCTTCATTGGCAAAAATACTTTCACTGCCGCCATTAAAGAAAAAAGTAACATGAGCATATTTTTCAGTTTCAGCAATACGTAGTTGACTGAGACCATGAGAGGCTAGCACTTCACCCAAGGTGTTATTTAGGGGGGCAGGAGGAAATGCGATTGGATTTGATAAATTTTTGTCATACTGGGTCATCGTGACAAAATAAGATAATTCTGGGTGCACTGTCCTTGGAAATCCCTTAAATAAAGGATCGAGGAAAGCATAAGTCAATTGTCTTGCCCGATCAGCGCGAAAATTAAAAAATATAACCGCATCGCCATCTTGTATAGGGTTGCTTTCCCCTATTAGGGTTGGAGGGATGAACTCATCGGATATTTTATTTTGGTAATAGAAATGCACCGCTGTTTCTGCCTTGGCAAACTGATGTTCACTTTGATTTTGTGTCAACAAATTATAAACAGGCTCTAATCGCTCCCAGCGTTTATCCCTATCCATAGCATAATAGCGACCACAAATGGAAGCTATTTTTCCAACAGGATGGTTTGTCAGTTCTTTATTTAACCGTCGTAGACTGTCAATAGCACTCTGGGGCGGAGTGTCTCGACCGTCGAGGAACAGGTGCAGATGAACAGAATTGAATTTTTTTTGATCACAAAGTGCCAGTAGGGCAAACAAATGGTGTTCATGACTGTGAACGCCACCAGGGGAAAGCAATCCCATAAGATGGAGCGATTTCTCTGTTTCCTGTAATTTATCAATCACTTCATGAAAAACAGGGTTTTTAGCGAAATCCCCCTTGTTTATTGCTTCGTTTATTCGAGTAAAATCCTGTTGTATGATTCGACCAGCGCCAATATGCATATGCCCAACTTCTGAATTGCCCATTTGTTCTGCAGGCAACCCGACGGGTAGACCTGATGCTTGTAGAAGAATATGAGGGCAGGTTTCCCACCATTCGTCCCACTGGGGGGTATGTGCCTTGGCAATAGCATTATATTTATCACTTTTGTTATAGCCCCAGCCGTCAAGAATTATGAGTACTAGAGGAGCAGTATTGAGCATGTCCATCAATCCTAGGTTATGAATAGATCTTTTTCAAAACTCGATGCAAAGAGCAATTGTGCTTTTCAGTACGATGCGTAAACTCCCATGAATAGGTGTGGTAACATTCATGGTTCTGCACGCTTCATTTCTACTCGTACTACCGCTCTGTGACGAGTTAGTAAAAACTAAATTAACAATTATACCTATGCGAAAGTAAGAGGTATATAGTTTCTAGGTAGAATGCTTTATGCACTATTAAAGAATAGATTCTTCCTCCTGTTGTAGGCAGAACAGTTTTTTTAGGTAGAGCTTATAGGGAAATGATATCGGCTCATCCTCCCTTTAAACGTCTACCAGATGAGCCAAAATGAAGAGTTACTGTGTAACTTATCGGTGCAGTATGTTATTGTATCAATAACAGTCTTCAATTTGTACGCAGTGTCCATAACTATCGCATGTTTGGATTGGTCGACATCCTGGATAATAAAGAATAGGCACTGGAGTAGTAATAACTAATGAATGGTTTGCTGATTTTTCACAAGATTGGCAGTGGTTAAATGTTGCTATGGGAAGATTGTCTTTAGGTAAATATCTCGGATTTGGACCTATACCGAGTAGATTGCTCGCCGCGGCATGATTTGCAAAGCTAGCTAAACTGACAAATAAAACTACATTGCGAACGAGGCTTGTAGTATTCCTAGCCATAATCAACTCCTTTTAAAGTGATATCCATCTTGTGAGTGATAATTAAAGTATAGTTGTTGCAATATGTGTTTATATCAACGAATTTTCTCTTAATTCTTCAGGGACATACTGAGATAGATATTTACTTAAACTCAACTGTACTGTAGAAGTAATCCCATATTGGGTTTTTAATAACAATAAGGTAGACCAACCCCACCAGCTATTGGTCCAATGTTTGTCGTAAGGATTGGTTAAATTGGTTCGACGTAATAATTGTTTACTTTGATTATCCCAATAGAACATTGGAGCAATGTCCATATTATTTTCATCATTTAATTGTGTAATGTGCGGGATCATTTCTTCTACTTGATATTTTTTTGGTAATACCCCAGTGTAATAAGCTTCAAATATTTCATCAGCAGAAGCTTGCAAAGCTCTTAAAAGTACTTGCTGGTTAGTTTGGTTAAAAGGATTAAAATAAGAATAATCGCCATAAACTCGCCATTGCTCACCTAGTTTGTTGGATACAAAAACTCCATATTTATTTTCTTCGTTATGCATATAGTTTGATAGTAAAGCACCAAGCACTGCTGGGGTTACAATAGATGCAAGCTCTTCTCTGGGTGTCCGCAAATGCCCCGCAGCAAAATGATCGGAGAGATAATGGCAGGCAAAGGCATCCATTGCAAAAGCAATTTCTAAATCAGATCGGCTACCTGTTTCTTTGGCTCTTAACGCCTGCAGCAAAGCCACTTGGTGTCCGCTTTTATAAGCTATTAAATTATTGGGTGAAAAGTGATCATAATTCTCCATAGCTAATTTGAGATAACGACCAGGATTAAGCCACCAAGTTAGACTATTACAGCCACCGCCAGTAATACAGTTGATTTGGCGACCAACTTCATTACCAATTCGTTTATAGATATCCTCAGGAGTTTCACCTTTCGCAATTCCTGATTCTACTTCGCGCATTTCTGCCCGGATGACTGAGTTCAGATCTTCTACTTCACTGGTAACAATAATATTTTTAGCAAAACTATTAAAAACCTCTTTAAAACGCGCTTGTTTCTCTTGTTTGGTCATGCCATGACTAATTGGCTTTCCAACAATTCCATAAAGATCGCCAAGACTGATAATGTCGCCGGCTGTAAGCGCCAAACCATTTTTTAGATGCAAGACAATGCCTGCTTGAGGTGTCTCGTTGATGTCAAATCGTAATTTGATTTGTTGTCCCATAGACCAATGTTCAGATAAGGCAAAACTACCATTCGATTCACCATAACTTAAAGGGGAAGAAACCAATAACCATAAGCTAATTGCTAGTAATTGAAGCCTCCTAAATCGATTAATAGATTTTTTCATTATGCCCTCATGAATTGATTTTAATAATAATGAGGTGTTTCAATTATAAGGTCAATAATTTCTCAAAGGGGCACTTAAATTTTTATCTCAAAGAGGTTAGACTATGTGCCATTTTAGTTTGTAGGAAGTCGTCTTGAATCACAAATTGCCTCAACACATCGCGATAGTTATGGATGGAAACGGGCGCTGGGCTGAAAGTCGCGGCTTGCCTCGTGTAGAGGGGCACAAAGCAGGTCTTAAATCAGTTAAAAAAATAATCAATTGTTGTTTGGAAAAAAAAATCCCTTGTTTGAGTCTGTTTGCGTTCAGCTCAGAAAATTGGTCGAGACCAATGGCAGAAGTCAACTTTCTTATGGAATTGTTTTTGGAAGCTTTGCGTAAGGAAATAAAAGATTTAAATAATAATGGAATAAGGCTGAGGTTTATCGGCGATAGAGATCTTTTGTCCCCAATATTGCAAAAACAAATGCAGGATGCCGAAACTCTGACTAAAGATAACCAATACTTAAATTTGAATGTCGTTGTTAATTATGGTGGAAAATGGGATATAGTAACTGCTGCTAAAAAAATATTCCACGCAGTTTCTGAAGGCCAATTAGTATTGGATGAAATCAATGAAGCAGTGTTTGCCCAGTTTCTCGATACATACGGGTTACCAGAGCCAGATTTGTTTATTAGAACAAGTGGGGAATTAAGGATTAGTAATTTTTTTCTTTGGCAACTGGCTTATACTGAACTTTACTTTACTGAAGTTCATTGGCCTGATTTTGATGAATATCAATTGGAATTGGCATTGATTTCTTTTGGTAAGAGGGCAAGAAGGTTTGGGCAAATTTCACAATCTGAATAAAGGTGAAACCATGTTTATGCAACGATTGATTACAACTTTAATTTTAGCGCCTTTGGTTTTGCTTGTTATCTTCTATGGTCCTTCTTGGGTCTTATGGGGCGTGATTCTATTTATACTTTTGGCTGCAGGGATGGAATGTTTCAAGTTGATTCCGGTAGATAATTTATTTATTCAGATTGGCTTCTTGATATTTTTGTTTTTGTGTTTTTTGGTAAGTGATTATTTATATTCTTATTGGTTAAGCGTGGGATTGTTTGTTTGGGGATTAAATTGTGTAGCAATCCTTACGTATCCTCGCTCGCAAAATTATTGGGGTTACCCAGCAATTGTTGCAATAGCAAGCTTGATATTATTACCCTTGTTTACTCAAAGTCTCATTCATGTTTACTCTTTGCCTCAAGGAAAAGGATTACTTGTTTATTTGCTTTTTTTAATTTGGGCCTCAGATATTGGCGCTTATCTTACAGGCAAACAATGGGGAAGACATAAATTAATTCCTAAAGTTAGTCCAGGCAAATCTTGGGAAGGAGTTACTGGGGGACTTACTTTATCTATGATTATTGCCATTATAGGTTATTATTATTTTATACCGGCTTCCATTTTAGCATGGCTGGGCTTGGCATTATTGACAGTTGTTATTTCAATTTTTGGTGATCTTTACATCAGTATATTAAAGCGCCGCTGCCATTTAAAAGACACTGGGAATATTATTCCTGGTCATGGAGGTATATTAGACCGATTGGATAGCTTAATTGCAGCCGTACCTGTGTTTTATTTTGGATTAGCATATTAAGACCATAGGTGTGGGCTCAAGGCCCTACGAGATTTTTTCATTAACTTAATAACCGTGAAGGTTAGAAGGAAGGTAAAACCTGGCATTTACCTTCTCTCCAGCCCTTCCCCCCATAATTGGGGGATGGCGATTTTAAGTTAGTTACAATTTTTAATTATATTTTGGATAGTGCTATGCTTTCAACTTTGCTCTATTTTTTGCTTGCTTTAGTATTGTTAGTCACTATACACGAATATGGTCACTTTCAAGTCGCGCGTTGGTGTGGGGTAAAGGTTTTACGATTTTCATTTGGGTTCGGTAAAATTCTTGCTCGTTTTTATGATAAAAAGGGAACGGAATATGCATGGTCTTTATTTCCTTTGGGTGGCTATGTCAAAATGCTTGATGAAACCGAGGGAAATGTTTCTGAAGAAGAGAAGCCATTTGCATTTAACAATCAATCTATTTTAGTGCGGATAGCGATTGTAGTAGCCGGACCTTTGTTTAATTTCATTTTTGCATTTATTGCCTTATGGCTAGTTTTGGTCATTGGAATGCACTCTCTGGCGCCAATGATTGAATCAGTAAAACCTAATAGCATTGCGGCGCAAGCTGGACTTGGCCCTAAACAGGAAATCATTGCTCTTAATGGGAATAAAATAAATAGCTGGCGTGATTTCCAATATGCAATGATGCCTCTAATAGGCTCTCAGGAAACAGTTAAACTAACAGTTAAATCAATGGTAAATGGTCAAGAAGATGAATTATCATTGGCATTAGCTAATTGGAAGCTTGATAATAAAAAGCCAGACCCAATTAAAAGCCTAGGCATAGTGCCTTTTGTTCCAACTATTCCACCTGTGATAGGTGAGATATTACCTGATTCCCCTGGTGCGAAAGCAGGTTTGCTGGAGGGCGACGAAATTGTTGGTGTTAATGGAGAACGTTTTGATGATTGGTTGTTTCTGGTTGATTACGTAAAAGAAAGACCAGATTCCCAACTCAATTTGGAGGTTAAAAGACAGGGGCAATTACTGAAAATAGCAGTACATACTGGGGCTCAAGAGAATAACGGCAAACTAGAAGGATATATAGGAGTTAGATCTCAGAAAGTAGACTGGCCTGCGCGCTGGTTGCGTTTGGAGAGACAAACTCCCTTTGTTGCTCTTGGTACAGCATTTAAGCAAACCGTGCAGCTAACAGGAACTACTTTTGTTTTGATGGGAAGATTAGTGACAGGGAAATTAGGACTAAACAGCATTAGTGGTCCTGTTGGGATAGCGCAAGGAGCAGGGGATTCAGGACGCGGGGGATTGGTGTCCTATTTGTTTTTCTTAGCCTTAGTAAGTATTAGTCTGGGGGCACTTAATCTATTGCCGATTCCAATGCTGGATGGTGGACATCTTTTATATTATCTACTGGAAATGATAAGACGAAAACCATTATCAGAAGGGGTTAAGTCGATTGGTATATATTTTGGACTACTCTTATTAGTTACTTTAATGTTCATTGCTCTTACCAATGATATATCAAGATTAACTAGCTAGCTGGGTTCTGTGGGAGAGCACGCATTTAAATCATTCGTTGTGCTAGGCGGAGTGTTGGTATTTAATTCTGTCTGCTTATGTCAAAAACAGGAAAGAAAAGTGAATGAAATGACATTTTAGTGATAAAGAAACTTGACAGTAGTTCCTACTTCCTTTAAAAGG
>NZ_JNCF01000020.1 GCF_000770585.1 Legionella norrlandica
AAAAAGAAAAGGAATTAAAATTAGTAAATACTGAATTGCACCAGATAAATCAAGATAATGTAAGGGAAATACAACAATTAACAAAGAAAAAAGAACAATTAGAACTAGAGATTATTAATTTAAAAGAAAAAATACAAGAGCAAAAGAAAACTATTGATGATTTGTCTAAGAAAATACTGGAGCAAGATAATCAGATTGTAGAATTAAAACTGAAAAATGAAGAACAGGCTCGTAAAATTATTGAACTGGAAGCTGTTAAAAAACATGAGGAACAACCATCGCAACCTGTTGAAAATAAAGAACAGATGGAATTAATACAGCAATTGCTTTCTCAAAAAGAAATTAGTTGCGCTAATCTAATTGAAACACAATTAATACCGTTAACTAATAATTATCTGCATCATTTAATTGAAAAAGCAAGAAAAATTAATCCAGCCGTTACTGATCAGAGTTACGACACCTTGCCTCCATTGGCTGGCTCAAAAAAAGATCTGGAAAAATATGAAAAAATAGTTACTAAATATGATATTACAAAGTCTATGAGCACTATTTTAAACAATAAAGAAACCATGCCATTACCTAGTATGCGTGTTCAGAATTTTACTCAGGCACTTCGTCAAAACGATAAAAAATTGGGTGAGCATCGCGATTCAGCGTGGAAACATTATGCAAAAAAATGCCTCATAGTCATTGGAGTTATTTGCAGTGGTATTATACCTGGAATTATTGCTTTGGCAGCCTATAGCAGCTATATGGGAAAATCATCACCTATGTTCTTTACCAATAGTCAAGGCGAGGAATATACTAAACAATTAGAGAATTCTCTTACTACACTTCTTCCATCAGTTGGCCCTCGTAAGTAAGGGTTAACTGCTGTTAACTGTTGTTGTAAATTAGTACTATTGATTAATAGCCAATAAGCTGATGGCGTCCCCAGGGGGATTCGAACCCCCGTTACCGCCGTGAAAGGGCGATGTCCTAGGCCTCTAGACGATGGGGACCTAGATAATATTTCCTACAATTACTTCTCCCTGCATACAACAGAGCATTAAACGCCAAACAATGGCGTCCCCAGGGGGATTCGAACCCCCGTTACCGCCGTGAAAGGGCGATGTCCTAGGCCTCTAGACGATGGGGACCTATACTTTTTTTAACCATCAACATACAATGATGTTGATGGTGGAGCTAGGCGGGATCGAACCGCCGACCTCTTGCATGCCATGCAAGCGCTCTCCCAGCTGAGCTATAACCCCAAAATAAGGTGTGCAGTTTAATTAGCTGTTTGAGTACTGTCAAGTGATTTTTCTATTTTAATAAAAGTCTTTTCAAATTAAAGATACAATTTTGAATGTCTGTGGTAAAATCCAACTTTCCATGCTTGTTATTTATTCATACTATTCAAAATAGTCTTATCATTAACGCTTAGGGCGATAGCTTATAATTTCATATCGAATCAGATATTGAAATAGGAACTGACCTTCTTGCTTATATTATGCCTAATATGAATAAAAAAGTATTAACAAAATTTGCAAGAAAGCTTATTATTGCCTTCTATCTCTCCATTTTAGTGACGAAGAGCGAATGAATCGAATTAAGCGTGGTATTAGTAACATTATTTTTATGGGAAGATGGCTTCAACTTCCCTTATACTTCGGGCTAATAATAATACTAGCCGGCTACGTATATCGTTTTATAATGGAGCTGTTTGAGCTCATGTTCCATATAAAAGGCATGGACGATACTCATATTATGTTGGGTGTATTAGACCTTATTGATGTCGTCATGATCGCTAATCTTTTAATCATGGTTGTCATGGGTGGTTATGAAACTTTTGTATCCCATCTGCAATTAGATTCCCACCCTGATCAACCTGAGTGGCTTGATCACTTTGATGCCGGGGCAATGAAAATCAAATTGGCACTGTCTCTGATAGGTATATCCTCCATCCATTTGTTAAGAACTTTCATTGATCCTGCAAAATTAAGTAATTATTCCATCATGTGGCAAGTTATTATTCATTTGACTTTAATTGTTTCAGCCTTAGCTATTGCAATGACGAATCGTTTACTGGATCATTCCCATAAAGCAGAAGATAACAAGTCTTGATTTAACAGGAAATATCGCAACGCCCTAAAAAACAATGACTGGCTTAAAATTATTCGATAGAATCATGACTGTTTCACTTTTGAGGAATTCTTTTATTTTTGATTTCTCAGAGTTTTCTTGGCTCTTACTGAGAAGAATTCAGCGTTTAACCTGATAAAAAGGAACAAGAAGGATTACCTGGAAAGAATCATTAGTGCCTTCCAGGCTAAAAGGTAGTTAAAATGGAAATAAAGGGATATAAATCATGACAGACACTCCAGCAAATCTAGCAATTGGCATCCATGAAGAGAATACCAGCCCTGACTTCTCTCCTTCTACAAACAACTCAGAGAAATTAATAAAAAACCTGAAAGAACTGGAAACTACCCAAGAAAATTTTGCTCAAATTAAAAAACACATTGGAGCAATTATTGATGCGATAGCAAAAAATCGCAGTCTATTTAGTCGTGCTGCGGTTTACTGGGAAGAAATGCCACTGTGGTTAAAAATTATTGCCGGACTAGCAATTGTTGTTCCCACACTAGTATTAGGAATTGCCATTCAGGTGATTTCTCTTATTGTTGTAAGTATTTTGAGCCTGGCTCTTTATGTGGGCTGTGCACTAATTCTTGAGAACCATGTCAAAAAAGAAGAGCATGTCACTGAACGCCTAAAGGAAAATATGATAACATTGGCGGATTCTTTGGGTTCAGTGATTGAATCCTTTGAACCCCTTCGTAAACAAATCGCTGCTGAAATTGAGTATTTTCATCAGGAAAATGAAAGATTAAATCTTAATATTATTGAACTTGGCGATCAAATTGAACAATTAACTATCCAGGCAGAACAATTGCAACAAACCCAACAGTCATTGCAGAAAACAAAAGAAAAATTAGAAAAAACGGCTGAAACACTGGATGAGAAAGTAAAAATACAAGCGGAATTATTACAGATAAATCAAAAAGAGCTACAAAAAACTAGGGAAGCTATTGCAAAAAATGAACTGGAATTATCCGAAAAAATTATTGAATTAGCGAACGTAAAAAAAGAACTTGGAATAGAAATTGAAAAAACGGAATCTATTTCCAGAGAGTTAAAAAAAGCCGTAGAAAGTCTATCGAAAACAACCATTCAAGATCAAAATCAGAGAGAATCATTTCAAAATAAATTAAATAATTTTCTTACTAATAAGGAGGAAAGCTTTAAAAAAGTAGCAGATCGAATTTGTGATGCAGAACGAGCATTGAGTCTAGCGAAAGAAGAGTTAAACTTTAGTAACCAACGCTACCAAGAATTATTAGAGCGCCAAGAGCAAGTATTAGAACGTTTGGAACAAATCAAACTCCATCGCAAACCTATGTATAGCAATGCCAATATACTGAGTAAATTAGGCATTCTAGCCCAAGAAGAAAATAAGGCTTCCAAGTGCGATCCATTGGCAGAAAACAATACCATGAATACACAAAGTCAAATTGCATTAACAGCTTAGCACATAAAGTTCGATAGCACAGGGTGGAGTAAAAGCAGCACAAAAATACCTATTCATAAGACTTTTTACAATTTTAGCCACCATCATTACTGTACTGCTTTTACTGAATTATTGGAGTATTGCAGAATAGGCTCAAGAGATGAGTCCATTCATTGCCATATGAATTTTTTAAGAGACTAATGAAACTAAATAAATATGATACATTGGAATAATCAGCTTTTAAAAGCCAAAGTAATGTCCTTATGAAAATCTCAAACAGACAAACTATGAATTCAACATACTTCTAAAAATTTTTTAAAAATAGGCTTGTTTATAAATCTGAAATTTGATTAAATCAACATCGTGCTTTAAAAAGGCTGTCTATGGAAAAAAAGTAAACTTGATTTAATTTACTAATTCAAGTTGGATGACTGCAAGTTAGAAATTAATGGAAAACGGATTATGTCTAACGATTTGGCGATTTATTTAAGCAAGCAATTACTTTGGAATGCGTTGCTTATTGCTTCCCCTATCATTATAGCTGCTATAGTCAGTGGCTTGCTTGTTGCAATATTGCAAATAGTTACTCAAATTCAAGACTCTACCTTAAGTTTCGTACCTAAAATATTAGCCGTCGTACTAATGCTCATGTTCTGCGGAGAATGGATGCTGCATTCTCTTATCGAATTTAGTCAAAGCTTGTTTTTAAATATTCCAGAGACAATAAGATCATGACCTTACTATCATCTTGGCTTACCTGCCTCTTTTTTATAAGTATCCGGCTGGGTACAGTTCTGTTATTCATCCCTGTCCTAACAATGAGTAAATTACCGGCCTCTATACGCCTGGCATTAATCTTTGCATTTAGCACCCTAATCATTTACTACCTACCCCCTAACAACCACGAAGATAATACTCACGTTCTTTTGGGAGGGATTGCTGAATTTTTCAATGGGTTAATTCTAGTAACGGCCCTTTATGCCGCATTTTCTGTATTTCAGATAGCAGGTCAACTCATTGATAATGAAACAGGGTTGAATTCGCTAGCCATTTTTAACCCTGGGGAGCAAACACAAGAATCTATAACCAGTCACTTCTTATCCATGTTAGCTGTATTGTTCTTTTTTGGACTGGATGGGCATCTATGGTTATTCAAAGGCTTAACTTATTCTTTTGTTATCATTCCGCCTGGGACAATGGCTCTGTTTGGAGGAGTTACTACTACTCTGTTGAAACAATTTGCCTTTATGTTTTCTCTGACCTTAATGATTGCCAGCCCTATCATTTTGAGTTTGCTAGCCATTGATTTATGCTGTGCACTAATTGCTCGTACTATGCCGCAAGTAAACACTTATTTCTTAATTTTACCTATTAAAATTTTACTCGGTTTGTTCTTATTAATAATGACACTTCATTATCTTAATCCTTTGGCTGATAAAATTTTTACGCGTTGTTTTGGAACTTGGCAGGAAATCATATCATGAGTGAAAAGTCCGAGAAACCAACGCCTTACAAATTGCAAAAAGCTAAAGAACGAGGTCAAGTGAGCAAAAGTATTGAATTATCGACCACGACTTCACTATTAATTATGCTAGGAATTATTTCTGCTTTATGGTCCAAAGAATTTATAGAAATCAAAAGGGTGTCCCAAAAGATACTTTACTATGCACCTTATTTTCAATTTACCCTGGATAATATTAGCAAATTACACACCACTGTCTTGCAGCAAATCATTATTTTATGGTTGCCTTTAGCAATAGGAGGTGTGTTAGCTATTATATTGGTTAATTGGATACAATTCGGCATTGTATGGTCTACTGTTCCTTTAGTTCCCAATTTTAAGCGTTTTAACGTTGTTCAGGGATTCAAAAAAATTTTTTCAATTAAAACTTGTTTCGAAGCTATCAAAAACAGTTTTAAATTAATCCTTATGTTTATCTTTTTTGGGGTTGTTTTTAAAACCCAGCTGACTCACCTTACTCAATTTATCTTAATTCAGCCCTACCTGTACCCTCGGCTTATGATGAGTTTTCTTTTAAAGCTTATTTTTCAATTGCTTTTGTTACTAGTTATATTGAGCATTGTAGATAAATTTTATTCAATTTGGAGTTTCAAAAAAGATAACCGCATGACCAAACGGGAGATCAAAGAAGAATATAAGCAAAAAGAAGGCGATCCTAAAATTAAACAAAAAATAAAGCAATTACAGTATAAGTTGAGACAAAAAACTGCTTCCTTAGTTCAAGTCAAAACAGCGGATGTGGTCATTACAAATCCTACCCATCTTGCCATCGCGCTTAAATATGAGCGGCATAGTATGCCTGCACCAAAAGTGGTCTGTAAGGCTGAAAATGATATGGCAATTCAAGCAAAGAAACTAGCTAAAAAATATGACATACCTATTGTAGAAAACAAAGCTTTTGCCCAACTGCTCTTTCGTACTATTGAACTAAATCAATGGATCAGCAGAGATATGTTTCCAGTAGCAGCCGATATTTTTAGGGACATTTATCAACAAAGGAAAATAAATGAGCTCTAATACATCACTCTTCAGCAACAGCAGCGAAATTCTTATAATATCTCTTGCTACAGGAATCCTGTTCATCCTGTTTATTCCTATTCCCTCCTTTTTATTGGACTTATTGCTCATTATTAATTTTAGTTTGGCTTTAACCATATTACTCTTAACCTTTTACACGGATAAACCATTAAGTTTTTCTACCTTTCCCACGTTACTACTTATTACAACTCTTTTTCGTCTGGCCTTAAACATTTCTGCGACTCGATTGATCCTGTCTGATGGCGATGCAGGAAGAGTCATTCAAGCAATGGGACAATATGTAATTCATGGAAATTATCTCATGGGTTTAGTCGTATTTTTTATTTTGATCATAGTTCAATTTATCGTAGTGACTAACGGAGCGCAGCGTGTTGCAGAAGTTGCTGCACGTTTTACTCTGGACAGCATGCCAGGCAAACAAATGAGCATAGATGCTGACTTAAACATGGGAAGTATTTCTCAAAGTGAAGCTAAAACTAGAAGAGCACAAATAGAAAAAGAAGCTAATTTTTATGGGGCTATGGATGGAGCCAGTAAATTCGTTAAAGGAGACGCTATCGCTGGAATCTTGATTATCATGGTAGATATAATTGGCGGCTTTGCCATAGGATTAACTCAAAAAGGACTGAGTTTAGGCGAGTCTATCCAAACATACACCCTACTTACAGTAGGTGACGGTTTAGTCACTCAAATCCCTGCTCTAATTATTTCTACAGCAACTGGAATTATAGTAACTCGTGCTGCAACGGACACTCATTTAGGAAATGAAGTAGCAAAACAAATCAGCTCTTACCCTAAAAGTTTAATAATGGTCAGTTGTGGTCTAATTGGATTATTATTCCTAAAGGGTATCCCAGCCCTTCCTGTTTTACTGATTTTAGGGATTTTTGCAAGCATAATCTGGTATGCGCTCAACTCCGAAATACAGGAAGCAACAGAAGAAACCAAGGAAAATTTATACGAAAAAATTCGAATTTATCCCATTGAAATTAATCTCAATAAAGATCTCTATGCCTCTTTATTACTGCATGAAAAACAACTGTTGAGAACAATACATCTCATAAGAGAAAAATTAGCTTATGATTTAGGATTGGTTTTGCCAGATATTAAAATAAAAATCGATCAAAAACTGACTTTTCCTCAGTATTACATTGCCATTCAAGGTAATAATGAAGGCAACCATCCTTTATACCTTGATAAAATACTCGCCATTTATTCCACGCGAAGTACCGATAAAAATTTCCTCAAAGGAATAGAAGTACGAGATCCGAGTTATGGCCTACCCGCATTCTGGCTAGATTCTCAAGAAAAGCAAACAGCAGTACAAGCTGGTTATACGGTATGCGAACCCTTGGTTGTTTTGACAACACATCTTAATGAAACAATCCAATCTCATGTAGCCGAATTATTGACCCGAGAAGAAACGGAAAAAATACTGTTACAATCGGGAGCCAAAATATTGAGTGAAGAACTCATTCCTACTGTGCTCAGTTTAGGCCAAGTGCAGCGAGTTCTTCAGGCATTACTCCAGGAGAAGGTTTCAATACGCCCCCTCAACCAAATATTAGAATTATTATTAGAACATGCCAAAAAAATTCAGGATCCAATCCAACTTGTTGAATTAATCAGATCAGGTTTAGCGAGATCTATTTGTCAGAAGCTACTGAGCAATCAAAACAATTTACATGTACTGACTCTTGAAACATCACTTGAGCAAAAACTTAATCAACAGATTAATAACAAAGAATCTTTTGCTCTCGAACCTGGATTAACTGAACGCTTAATTACTTCTCTAGCTACCAGGTAGAAAAGATGCTTAATGAACGTAAAAGACCTGTTTTACTTTGTTCAACATTATTAAGAAGACCTATTAGACAATTAACACAAAGAGTTATTCCACATCTGACTGTGTTGGCCATGAATGAGATACCAATTAATGTTCAGGTGGAATCATTTGGAGTAGTAAGATAAGGACGTAAGATGTTTGATGCCATAACAGCAACACAACTCGCCATGGAAGTTGATCAATTGAAACTACAATCCGTCAGTCAAAATATTGCGAATATGCATACTCCTGGTTTTAAAAGACAATTACTTGAAATCACTAGTTTTAATGATCAATTGCAACCTAATGGATATGAATTAAATCAACAATTACAAAGGACACAAATTTCAACTCAAGGTGTTTTCACCCAAACCGATCGCCATCAGGATTTGGCACTAGCAGGTGATGGTTATTTTCAAGTTCAAAATCAACAAGGAATTTTTTATACCAGGCGAGGAGATTTTCAAATAAACAGCCAAGGCGAACTTTGTACTGCTACAGGTGAAACTCTATTAGGTCAAAACGGAACTATCAGAGTTGATGACAATAACTTCACAATTGATGCACAGGGGATTCTTTATATTAATCATCGCAAAGTAGATCAATTAGAGATAGTTCAATTTAAACAATCCAATAATCTCGAGTATGTAGGTAATGGGCTTTATCAAAGTGAAGACTCTCCTACTCCAGTGGAAAATACCCGTGTACTGCAAGGATTCCTAGAACAGTCTAACGTAAAATCCATAGATGAAATGTTAGATATGGTTATGTTCTCCCGTCATTTTCAAGCAAACCAAAGAGTTGTGCGAATTGCAGATAATTTAATGCACTTGGCAATCAACCAGTTAGGAGAAGGAAATGTCTGATGCTATTGCCATAGCCGCCAGCGGTCTGAAATCAGAAGAGTTTTTTATAGATAAAATAGCTAATGACTTAGCTAACTTAAATACTCCTAATTACAAAGCAAGCAAGTTAACCTTCGAAGATATTCTCTACCAAAATATTAATGGCGAAAATTCTTTATTTAATAATGGACCAATGCCAAATTAGGCTTAGGAACTGCTGTTTATAAATCTGGCAAGGATTTTTCAACCGGACCATTAAAAACAACTAATAATTGGAATGACGTAGCCATCAATGGTGCTGGATTTTTTCAAGTAATTAACCTCGATGGAACAATAGCATACACCAGAAATTCGACACTTAGTATTGATTCAGATCACTACCTTGCAACCCAGGATGGCTTAAGACTAGCAGATAATATCCAGATTCCTGAAGACTTTATCAAATTAACCATCCAAGCCAATGGTGATATCGAGGCCACTTTAGCAGACGATCCTGATCCACAATTATTAGGAACGATTCAATTAGCTAAATTCGCCAATCCAGAAGCTTTAAATCCTCTTGGTACGGGACTGTATCTTTCTACCGAGGATTCAGGCGAACCTTTAATTGATAATCCTGGAAACAGCGGGCTAGGCCCATTAGTGCAAAAGCAAATTGAGAGTTCTAATGTAGACATGGTCAGCTCCCTAATGCAATTAACTATGGCTCAGCGTATCTACCAACTCAACGCCAAAACTGTACAAATAGCCAATGAACTGGAAAAAATTACAAATGAAATACCTGGTTAAGTTATTAATCCCAATGTCATTGACCGTACATGGAAATACGCAAGTTGTAATGCGATTTCAACCCCATATTACCCCTCATGCTCGTTTATTGGGAGATATCGTTCTTATCTCTGAAGAAAACGAACATTGGATGGCTATACCTTTAGCTAGCCAACCTAAAGCAGGTGAACAAATTAGTAAAAAACAAATTATTCAATGGTTAATAAGAAAAAATGGTCAATTTACTTATCTTTGGAGAGGAAAAAACAGAGCACTAATTCAACAAAGCATTTTAACTAAAGGAAATGACTTAATTAATAAAGCGGAATCAACCCTGAAACAACAATTATTACAACGATATGAATCAGTTGAGTTGACAGTCAAAACAAAAGTAAAAAATACCGAGTTCCCTTTATCTTCTTACAGGGTTGACCTACCTAAAAATGATCCTCCCGCAAGACAAATTTGTGTTAGGCTAAATCACGATAATCATTCCATCCCTGTTTGGTTTACTATAAAAACTTATCAAAAAGTACTCGTAGCAAAATACAAAATAAAAACATACACCCCAGCGCATGAAAGTCATTTTGTTTTGCAAAAAAGGAATATTGCTGGCTTGCGCAGTAAACCATTAACTGAGCTACCGCCCAAATCATGGTTAAAAAATTCAATCAATAAAAATCAAATTTTGACCCAAGATGACTTGATTAAAATCCCCCAAATTATAAAAGGGCAATCCGTCGAAGTCACTGTGCAACACAAAGGTATTTCTCTTAGTATAGAAGCGATCGCACAAAGTAACGGATATAAAGGCCAATTGATCCGCATGCTAAATCCAGCCAGTCACAAATTCTTCATAGCCCAAATTACTGCTCCGAATAAAGCGGAGATTAAGATATGAAAAAAAAGGCAATGATCCATTCAAGACGCTTCCAATCGCCTTTAGGTAGTTTCCATAGTTCTGCTCCTTCACTGCTATGGCTCGGTTTGAACTCTAATTCGAGCCCAAGCCCTATAAAATCAGATCGCAGATCTTACTTAAATTTTTTAGGGTTTCTGTTAGCGATTTCACTCTGGGAACTTTCAGAAATTCGCAATCACCTAAAAATATCATTTTGGAGTTACTTGCGTATATTACTATTTATCCTATTTTATCCAACGCACCCAGCATGGGCGATTAGTTTATTTAACGAGGATCTTTACAGGCCTTTAATTGCTGACCGTAAAGCATCCTTACCGGGAGACGTGCTGACTGTCCTAGTTCTCGAAACCTCCAATGCACAAACCAGTGCTGATCTTGCTTCAAGTAAGGAAATAAAAAGTGCATTGGAAGTTGGTTACAACAAAAATAATCATGAAGTGGAATTTGGTCTAAAAGGAAAAGGACGCGCTGCTGCGAAAACAGGGCGAAATGGAAAAATCAAAGCCTCCTTAACAGTAAGAATTAAAGAAGTGTTTCCTAACGATACATATCTTGTAGAGGGAATTCAAACAATTACTATCAATGGCGAGCAGCAAACCATATTGTTGAATGGAATAATAAGACCCGAAGACATTAGCCCACAAAACACTATTTTATCAACCCGCCTTGCAGACGCTCACATCACCTATACAGGAAACGGTTCAGTATCAGACTCTCAGGCCCGCAATTATTTCTATAAAATTTTATCTTTTGTGGGGTTGGTATGATGAGACTCCACAAACATATTAGCAGACTTCTTTTCAGATTGGCTCTGTTTATCCTGATAGCATTTATACCTTTCACATCATTAATTCAAGCAGGAGTCCGTTTAAAATCGGTAGCCAGACTTTCCGGGCTACAAGAAAATCCGATTACCGGCTATGGACTAGTGATTGGATTAGCTGGCTCTGGAGACTCTAGACGCAATAAAGACACCACCCAAGCTATATCCAATTTACTTCAAACATTTGGAGTAAATATCAGTCCTCATGAAATTAGCAGCAGAAATACTGCCACCGTTATCATTACCGCTAATCTTCCCTCCTATGCTCATACAGGAGATAAAATTGACATTAACGTCGCTTCACTCGGAGATGCCAAAAGTCTCTTAGGCGGTACGTTATTAGCAACCCCTCTCAAAGGAACTGATAACCGAATTTATGCTCTGGCACAAGGCCCCATATCTATTGGTGGATTTAAATACGATCTCTATGGCAATGTTATTCAAAAAAACCATCCCACTGCAGGATTAATACCAGGAGGAGCAATAGTTCAAAAAACACTCTATAACGACGTCATGGATAAAACTGGAGATATGCATCTCATACTAAATCATCCAGATTTTACTACAGCAGATAATATTGAGGCAGCCATTAATAAAAAATTTGGCAAAAATACTGCCCTGGCTCGCTCAGCTCAAGACATAGAAATTCATCCGCCTATTACCTCCAGAAAGCACTTTATCCGTTTTATCAGCCAACTCGAGAACCTTACTATAACACCTGATAATTTGCCTACTGTAGTAGTCAATGAACGAACTGGGGTAATTATTGCAGGAAGTGATGTAACCCTTGATGCCGTTACCATTTCTTATGGTAATTTACAAATTGCCATAGCTACCGATTTTAATGTGTCTCAACCTACTTTAGTACAAAATATAGGAAGACAAGTACGTACGACAGTCACCCCTTCAACCAATATTAATGTGAAAGAATCTAATGCCAATACTGTGAAACTCAAAAAGGGGGCGACAATCGGTGATTTAATTGCTGCTTTGAATACGATACAAACCTCAACAAGAGACATTATTGCGATTTTAGAAAGCTTACAGCGAGCTGGAGCTTTACATGCTGAATTGGTTATTCAATAAGGAAAGGAAATGAGCAACGATCCAACAATAACATTACTTGGCTTAGCATTAGATGCAAGTCTAATGCGGCAAACTGCAATTGCCAATAATATTGCTAATACTTATAGCATTAACTATCAAACGATGGAAGTAAATTTTGAGCAACAACTGGATGAACTCGAACTCAATCAAATAGAAAACTTGTCCACTATCACTCCTTTTTATCAATTAAGCGAAAATCAGTCTTCTATGGATGAACAAATGGCCCTAAATATTCAAAACATGACACATTATCGTGCATTGATTAAAGGACTAAATCAAAAATTATCCATTATGAAATTAGCTTTACAAGGGAACAATCAATAATGAGCTACGATCAAATTTATGCAATAGCCACGCAAGGAATGAACGCTGAAAAACTGCGGGTGGATATCGTGGCCAATAATATTGCCAACCAGCACTCCATACAAAACTCCGATGGCAGCTTATTTCAAGTTAGCCGTGTCATCACTACAGCAAAACCATTTTCGGAATATCTAGAAGACAACAGGCAATATGGAATAGATTCGGTAGAAATCGTTTCGGAAAATTTACCTCCCAATAAAGTATATCAACCAGGACATCCTGCAGCAGATAAACAAGGATACGTGAACTATCCAGGCATCAACACAGTTGATGAAATGACTACTTTATTAAGGGCATCGCGAGCTTATGAAGCGAATATCAAAATTATGAATACTGCTCACAGTCTTTATTTACAAGCCTTAAGTATAGGTGAAGAACGATGAAAATTAATGCTGCTAATCTTCCTTTCCTAACAACTCTCAACAAATCTTCTGAGGTAACTCAGAAATCTAATGCTTCATTTGCTGATTGGATAAGTGAAAAAATTATAAATACTAATAGCCAACTTAATGCAGCCGAGCACGCATTGGCAGAGTTAGCCGCAGGAAAAGCTGAGAATTTACATCAAACCATGATCACCTTGGAACAGGCCAAATTATCATTTCAATATTTGGAACAAATCCGGAATCGTTTGATGACTGCCTATCAGGAATTATTAAGAGAGCAAATTTAAAATGAGTTACCTATCGAAGGTTAAATTATGGTTCAGTGAATTGCCAACAAAAAGCAAAATTCAATATTTGCTTGCCTTTATGGTATTTACGCTTAGTGCTGCCTTTTTAAGCTGGTGGATTCTTGCCCCGAGCTATGAGGTACTATTTAATCAATTAGATGCCCAGGATGCCAATAAAATTCTAGGCCAACTTGAGCAAGCGAACATTCGTTATCAAATTCGCAATGGTGGCAGAGATATCTTGATCGATAAAAATTTGATAGCAAAAACCCGGCTTAAAATCATGGGCAGCGGAGTACAATTGGCCGGCAGTGTTGGTTTTGAGCTTTTTGATAAAAACGATTTCGGTATGACTGATTTTTCCCAAAAAATCAATTACCAACGTGCATTACAAGGTGAGTTGGAGCGCACCATCTCTAGTCTTGAGGAAATTCAACAAGCGAGAGTCCATATAGTTATGCCAGAAAGCCATCTGTTTGCAAGAGATGCGATCCAACCTAAAGCAGCTGTCACGCTTCATTTAAGGAAAGCACTAAATGCCAGGCAAGTCCTGAGTATTCAACAGCTTGTTACAGCAAGTATCGCGCATATGAACATAAATAACGTGGTAGTTGTCGATCAAAATGGCAATACCCTCTCATCAAATGAGGATGACAGTTTCTCAAAACATTTTGATACCAAGAAATCCATAGAACATTATCTCAATGAAAAAATCACCCAAATGCTACTTAATATTTTTACTAAAAATCAGGTTATGGTGAAAGTTGACGTGGCCATTAATTATGATGAGTTACAACGAGAATTGATTAAACCCCAAAGCCAAGGACTTATAACTCACGAAAAGAAAATAAAACAGTCCATCCTGGGCAAAACCGATAAGGATAAGACCAACCGAAACGTAACACTTGAAAAATCTTATCACTTCGGCACTGAAAAAGAACTTTATAAGCGAGCCAGCGGCACTATAGAACGACTCTCCATCAGCGTGCTAGTTCCCTATAACACGGATAAAACAATTCTTACGCAAATACAAAGACTTGTTAAAAGTACGACAGGGTTCAATGAGCGACGCGGAGATGTCATTAGTATAGAGCCATTGATAATCGTTCACTCCGAGAGTCCTCAGCTTACTCCACCCACTCAACTGACTTCTATCTCGTTGAATCCCGAAGAATCGTTTGCAGGGTTCCAACAAAATTGGCTGCCTTATAGTTTTATAGTTCTTATTTTTTTATTTATTACAGGGGCATTCAAGCTTAAAAAAAAGCGAGAGAAAAAACGCCAACAATTGTTAACTGAATTATCCCAATGGCTTTCACAATATGAATAACCTTAAGATACTTTTATTAAAAATCGCTAGCTTACCTCCTTCTGATCAAAGATGGATTCTAAATCAACTGACTCCTTCTGAAAAAGAGCGGTTTAACAAAATAAATGGCAGTTTTTTACTGAGAAAAGCACAACAATTTCGCAAAATTTCTCTATCACAATTGCCTCATGAGGCAAAAACAGCACAACTGCCGAAACTCTGTGAGAAATTAAAACGGCAGGATCCTCTTTATATTGCTATTATTCTGGAGCAAGGCCAATTTACATGGGCAAAACCATTTTTAACCTCTATAGGAAATTCTGAAGAAATAAAGCGGCTAATGAATACGGTCGCACCCTCCCTAAAACCTGCTGCCAAATTATGCGTGTTCAAGCAGTGGCAATCGCAATTGGATTTTCATGACCAATTGGAGATCAGGAATGGCTAAAATATTAAAAAAACCCTCTATCAGTCCAGAATTCATTACTCTAGGGCAACAAAAACAAGCTTCTGCTTCCTTTGATCCAAATCCAATGCCTGACTTTATGAACCTTCAAAAGTCACAAATAGAAAAAATACGTGAAGAAGCTTACCAACAAGGATTTTTATACGGGCAGGAAGAAACTAAAACGCTGATTGGGGAACAAATCATCGCATTAAAACAACAAATAGAAGCTTTAATTTTATCTATACCACAAGCTATAGCAGAAAATCGTCTTAATATGACCCAAGAGATTGCTGACATAATCCTTATGATTACCCAGCAGTATTTTATAGAGCGAGCAACTGATCCTAAGGCATTAGAAATTCAAATCAACTCGATACTGGCTCAATTAAACAATAAACAAACAGTTGAATTATATTTGCATCCTTGTGACATTGCTTTATTGCAGAATGAAATAATTCAATTAACAAGCTCACATCTCAATGGAATAACCATTAAAAGCGATGACTCTCTCAAGTCAGGTGGTTGTCTGATTAAGACTAATCATGGGATTTTCGATGCCAGCCTGGATAAACAAATTGATAAGCTAAAGGAGTATTTATTGCATCTGAGGCTAGGAGGGCAAAATGCCTTCCATAATTAAAAATTTACAAGCTATTGAGCGTATTGGCGAAATAATCGAATACACGGGATTAAAGTTGGTAGCTAATGGCCCGCCTCAAACATTCATAGGGGAACTATGTGACATTCTGGATCAAAATCATCAAGTAGTTATTCAAGCCGAAGTAATAGGTTTTGCTCAAGGTAAAGTATATTTAATGACATTCGATACTTCTCCGATTCGCATGGGTTATCTGGTTAGAGCGAGTGGATCTCCTTTGACCATTGCTATCGGCTCTTTTTTACTCGGCCATATTGTCGATGCCTTTGCTAATCCAATTGACCAACCCATAAAATACCCTCAAACTCGCTATATTCCTACATATAACAGGAAAACCAACCCTCTTTCTCGTGTTCCTATAAATCAACGTTTGCCAACAGGCATTCATGCCATAGATGGTTTATTACCTATAGGAAAAGGACAGCGAATTGGTCTATTTGCCGGAAGTGGTGTAGGAAAAAGCACCCTCTTAGGGAATATTGCGCAAAAAAGTCATAGCGATATCAATGTCATTGCTTTCATTGGTGAACGTGGCCGTGAAGTCAATGACTTCGTTACTAACCACTTAGACGATGCCACACGCAAAAAAACGGTTTTAGTTGTTGCTTGCAGTGATGAATCGGCCCTCATGCGTCGCCAAGCGGCCTACACTGCGACCACTATTGCGGAATATTTCAGCCAACAAGGAAAACAGGTCATGCTATTTATGGATTCCATAACTCGCTTTGCCATGGCACAACGTGAAATCAGTTTAAACTTGGGAGAACCTCCAACTGCTCGCGGTTATACTCCCAGTGTTTTTTCCCTTCTCCCAGGATTGATAGAGCGCACAGGCAATTTTAAGAACCAGGGAAGTATTACAGCCATATATACTGTTTTGGTAGAAGGAGATGACTTTAACGAACCGCTAGCAGACCATATGCGTGCTTTACTGGATGGGCATATTATTTTAACGAGGGAATTGGCTCAAAAAGGACATTATCCAGCTATTTCAATCCTGCATAGCGTCTCTCGTTTGGCCAAACAACTTCTTTCAGAAATAGAATTAAATATCGTGAATCAAGTGGTTTCAATTCTCAGCCTCTATCAACAAAATAAAGACCTTATTGAATTAGGGGTATACCAAGCAGGCAGTAATCCATTATTGGATCATGCTCTTGGACGCATCACAGCTATTAACCAGTTATTGACTATAAAAAATAAAGAATCTTTATCTTTTGATGAACTAATTAACAGTTTTACGGAAATTCTGCAATGACTCAACCGATCCTAGCGCTTATGAAAAAATTAAATAGGCAACTCAACGAATTCAGTTTTCACTTGCAATCTGTAGAAAATGCTTCCCTTGAAGTAATCTGCCAACTGCAAGAGTTAGAAAAAGAACTTCATCCACCCTCACCATCCCCCTTGCCGATGTCAATAAATCCTGAATTTGAAATTAATCGCTTGAATTACATTACCCAGAAACAGAGAAAAAAAGACGAACTGGAGCTCGACTTAAAAAATCATAAGATGCTGGAAGATAAATTGAAAGATAAAATTTTACGGGTGAAAACGGAATTAAACATGTTAGAAAAGTATTTCGAAAGAGAACAGCAAGTTCAGAAAAGACAACAACAAATAGTGCAGGATAATGCTCTGGATGAGTGGGTTATACAACAAAAGGAACCAGCATGATAATCAATACTCAATTCCTCTGGGTTAATAGACCAATGCAACCAGATAGGCAAAAAACTCTTAATAATCAAACCTTTTCAGAAATTATGGGATCTGGGGATCGTTCTACATCACTGGAGTCAACAGACAAGCCTCAAAATGTAGACCAAGGAGGGCTGTTACCATCTTCCGATCATTTTGAACGATGGCTAAACACACCAACTAAACAAAGTAGTGGTGATGAATATTTTTGGCAGCACCAGGATCAATTACAACCATCTAACCTGCATTTTATGAATGAGCCTTTAATACAACAATCAATGCCAACGAACATTGAGGGAAAAAAGCCACTTACCATAACCAAAACAGTCATAAACGTAGAAAAGACAGTCTTGCCAATGCCAAATATTTCGGCCTATCATCAAATATCAGCCGCTCAAGTGCTTCAACCCAACACGACACAAAATATTTCCATTCCATTCATATTGAAAAAGAATTCTTCTTTATGCTTTTTACCCTTCATTTCTACTCCGCAAGAAAATCAATTAAATCAATTAGAAAAAAGCGAAGCCATACCTAAATTCATAACTTCTGATTTATCAATAAACCAAGCTGAATCATTTAAAAACCACCATCTTTTTATTAAGGATGCTCAAGTAGAGCTCACTCTCAATACTCATAATCTCAAACAGCACGAAGAATCCGAACTGATACAAATGATAAAAGATAATTTAAAGAAAAAAGGTCTTTCTTTAAAACAGATTATAATAAATGGAGTAACCTATGACTGACCCCATCAATGCCACTGGCTTAAATCAAGCCGATTACTTGAAATTATTCATGCAGGAACTCGCTTATCAAGACCCCCTACAACCTGTAGATAATAAAGAATTCATGGCGCAAATGGCTCAATTTTCTTCGCTACAGGAAGCCAGAACAACTAACGAATATTTAACTCAATTATTAAGCATGACCAGTGGAAACCAAAGCCTTAGTTTATTAGGGAAAATGGTCAAGATTAAAAACTCTGAACATGAGGGAAAAGTTTCAAAAGTAGAATTCTATGAAGGAGCCCCTCCAAAAATCTCTATCATTATGAATAATGGTGAAGTATCCAAAGTAGAGTTAGGTCAAATTATTGAAGTAAGGGACTAGAATGAGCAATACCTATTATACCAGTTTATCAGGAATGCTGGCTGCGAGTTATGGCTTGCAAAATACTTCCAATAATGTCTCCAATATGCAAAGCCCCGGGTTCAAACGCAACGATGTTTTTTATTCCTCATTGGGTAACGGCAATGGAGAAGAAGGCTTAGGTTCTGGGGTTTGTATTGGAGGCAGCATTACTAATTTCAGCGATGGAAAATATTTGGAAACCAATAACCCTTCTGACTTAGCCATCATTGGCCAAGGCTTTTTTATTATTCGGATGAAATCAGGAGAATTACTTTATACTCGTGATGGCGAATTTGATTTTGATCAGAATGGAGTGTTAATCGATAGGCATAGTGGCGGACAAGTCCAGGGTTATGACAATGCAGGAAATCTAGTACCTATCCATGAAAAAGGACCTAAAAGTTCTGAAGGCAAAGCAACGCGCGAAATATTCCTTAATGGTCAATTTATTCTGATTGAAAAATCAGATGAAGACAAAAACCAACCAGGACCATTCAAAAATAACTATGAAAACATTAAATTTTCAATAGCCAAAGTTTATGATGCCCAAGGGAAAGAACATACCTTACATCTTGAGTTTCAATCAACACCTGTTCTGGTGAATGGGGACAGTACCAATATTCCCGATGATGGCAAAAGTTGGGATCTGGTTAATATTACTTGTGATGATGCTCAAATTGATTTTTCGCCTGAACAGAAGCTTATATTTTCCAATCTCAATAGTGCCGCTAATCCAGATAATTGTTCTATTCAATTCACCTTAAACGGAGGACAAGCCGTTGCACTTAGATTTGGTAACTACATGGATGGAGCTGATAGCTCAGTGCAGCTTAAGGACTCGAAACAAAATCCGGAAGGTACCAAAATCGAAGTTCTTCAAAATGATGGATATGGGGAAGGAAAGCAAATAAGCTTCTCCTTCGATGAAAATGGCCAGATTCTCTATTATTACGATAATGGCCAATCCATCAGTGGAATTTATATCAGTTTGGCTTTTTTTGATGATATGGAACATTCCCTAGTTCAAACTCAGGATAATTTATTCAGAGCGAAAAATGATAAAGGAATTCATATAGGAAAAGCCAACAAGGATGGCTTTGGTAGTATTAAGGCTAAGCAACTGGAATCTTCCAACGTAGACTCTACCACCGAGTTTGCCAATATCGTCGTTTTGCAAAGGATGTTTCAAGCCTGCTCACAAATAATGGATATAGACAAGCAATTACTGGAAGAACTGGAAAAATAAAATGAAACCTTACAGATTAATCAATCGCTCAGAATTAGAAGTAATAAAACAGCATTGTTTAGGTATTATTACCCGTTGGAGTAATGAGTTCTGTTTAGTTTCCCCTGGCTTAGAGCTGTCTAAGCCTCAAACTCTCTCTCCCTTATTCCAAGGTTTTCTTATTAAGAATAACGATCGCCCTTTGGCAATAGTGGAAAACCATTATCTAAGTTTTGTAAACGAACTATTATTTGGCACTGATAAATCCTGCTTTGACTCTGTAAGTCAAACAATATTTGCTGACCTGCTGAAGCAGTTATTTACGACAGAGCCTTGCTTTATATTAGAACCAGAAGAAGAATTGCCAAATTGGTTTTATCCTGGGTCAAGTAGCCTCTTACTCACTTTCAGTATTGGATATCGACAATTACAACTCATTCTCAGTTCTGATTGGGTAAATCAACAATTACCCTCTATTAAAAGCACAACAAGCGAAACCATTTCCTTCGATAAGACAATCGAAGAACAAATCGTTACTTTAACTGTGGAACTGGATTCTATCAAATTGCCTTTAGAACAGTTAATTAATTTACAAAGTGGAGATGTTGTCACAACTGATCATCTCATCAGCCAGCCTTTAAGAATAACCCGTAAAAAACAACTCATAGCTCAAGGCAAGTTAGGTCAATCATCACTTCATAAATCTATATTACTAAAAAATTATTAATATTAAAAAGAGGTCTTCATGAGCATTCTAGTTAAAAAAATATCTCTGACTGAGCAAATTGATCAATCAGAAGAGCAACCAATTCATAGTAATCATTTAAACCTGGTGGCCGATATTGAAGTGCAATGCAGTATTCGCATCGGGACAATCAATTTAACTATCGCTGAACTTAAACAACTCAAATCAGGGCAACTGCTAGCCATGGAGCAAAAAACCAATGAACTCATTGAATTGCTTGTAAAAGATAAAGTCATTGCCAAAGGAGAACTTATGAGTTGTGATGATAATTTTGCACTGCTTATTAAAGAGGTGGCATGTTAATGGATAAGATGATTGTGTTGTTTTTATTTGCTATAACCAATTCTGTTTATGCTAATTCTATAACATTTAAAAAAGAACTGATTGCTACTCCCCAGTGGTTTTCCTATGGGTTCGTATTCATACTATTATTAATAATCTTATTTATTTTGGCGAGATTTTCCCCAAAAACAAAATTTACGCCGACAAAATGCCAAATTATTGAAAAACTAACGGTCCACCAAAAAACTAAAATTTACATTATTGAATATCAAAGTCAGCAATTTTTAATAGCAGACAATCAAGCCGCATTAGCAGTCCACCTTTTACAAAAAGATTATCCATCATGAAATATGCACCCATGAAACTCCAAAATACTATCTTTGTATTATTGCTTTTCGGAATGCCCACAATACTTCATGCCACTGGAACGACTATTGGACCCATTTCGCTCAATCAGGATCAAATATCCCCGGCCTTGCAAATTTTCGCTGTGCTAACGATACTGAGTCTTGCCCCAAGTATTTTGATAATGTTTTCCTCCTTTACTCGCATTGTTGTTGTGTTATCCATGTTGCGCAGTGCCCTGGGACTACAACAAACCCCTCCTAATACCGTCATTATCAGTTTGTCATTGTTTTTAACACTGTTTACCATGATGCCAGTAGCCAAAACAATTTATATGGAATCCTATCAGCCATACCAAAGCCATCAAATCAATAGCGAAACAGCACTTAATAATGCCGTAAAACCATTAAAATATTTCATGTTAAAGCAGACTAGAGAAAAAGATCTCAAGGTTATTTTGCAACTCGCTAAAGATCCCATGCCCTCTTCTGCTGAAGAAATCAAATTATATGAGTTAGTACCTGCATTTTTATTAAGTGAATTGCAAACAGCTTTTCAAATAGGTTTCATGATCTTTTTACCTTTTATATTGGTCGACCTGATTGTATCAGGTATTTTGATGACCATGGGCATGATGATGATGCCTCCGATGAGTATCTCCTTACCTATTAAATTGCTACTTTTTGTACTTATTGACGGATGGGATTTAGTAATTCAGGCTTTAGTAGGGAGTTTTCATTAAAATCGGTATAAATACTATCTAACTCATTTTGCTATAGTTACAATGGGTATTCTATACAAAACAAGTAATAACTAAGATGGATCATTTAACAACGGAGATGAAAAATGAAAAAAAGTTTTTTTTATATCCTTTCTTCCTTAATATTGGCCAATTGGTCTATTTCAACCTATGCTGACTCAGCCACCAACTAACAGGGACGCCTCAGAGCAAATTCAACAATTAAATTCCCAAATTCAAACTCAACTACAACAAATGCAAACGAAACAACAAGAACAAATTGATGCCTTGAATACACAATTACAAAATCAAATTAAAGAAGTTCAAAGCCAATTGCAGCAACAAATTCAAACCCTTAATTCGCAAACCCAAGATCAAATAAAACAAGTACAGAGCACATTACAAGACCAAATTAAACAAGTGCAGCAACAAGCAATACAAAAAAACTAGCAAGTTGGTCACCCTGACCCAACAAGCGATCTCTTGAAATCAATAATGTTGGATCAGATGACCCAACAACCTACAGACTGGGAAAGCAGGATCTTTTCTCTGGTATTAACACGGGTATTCCGTTTGCAAAAATAGGTTCATACAACAACTTTATTGCCTTTTGAGCTAATTCTGCATTATCAATCACAACATTAGTCTCATGGCTATTGTGTAAGCTGAGTAAATCAAGATTCGCTGAGCCATAAATGATGACTTGGCCATCAATGACCATAAATTTCATATGAATGACATCTGGCTTCTTGGATACATTAGAAACGCGATGAAACCAACGAATTTGTAAATTTTCTTGCTTTCCTTCATCGATCAAAGATCTGAAATATTCTACTGTATTCTGATTAGTACCACCGTAAAATTTCTCACGAAGATCATTAAATTTTTCTCCCATCAATAATTCAACATGTCCATTCCTGCAATTAATAAAATCAGCCAAAGCATGAATAATTTCAGGAGTATTTAAATTCGGAACAGCTATTTGAATAATATGCTTAGCATGCTTAATCGCTGCCATATAAGCATTATTCAAAGGATCTTTTGGTAAAGGGGCTTTGTAAAATGGGAGTATTGCTGGATAAGGTCTTATTGTATTGGTAACGTATAGCATAGAACAAGGATTTCCACCTGTCTCTATTGGTTTTTGCTCCAGGTATATTGGAGAACTATCTGGAGCCTCATATTTATTAGTTCGCTTATTCCACATAGCTTGAAAATCGTAAAAAACAGCATCTGAAGCCCCCTTCGGTATAAATATACCTGCATCATGAAACCTATGAGGACCATAATTTTGTGGCTGGAAATTGGCTCCTGTTAAAATAACATCTCCATCAATCCATACCGCTTTATTATGATTAGACGCGATGGAATTATGAACATACGTCCCTATATGCAATTTGATATTTGGAGGCAAATTATCCAAACCTAAACTGGTTGCATCATGCTTGGGCTTCATAAAAGATATTTCACCTTGATAAAAAAACCGAGCGAAACGATCAAGTTGGTCAACCAGAAGAAATACTTCTACCTCGTCTTTCAATTCACAAAGTGCATCCCTGATTTCTTTGACAACTTGAGTACTTGGATCCCAAACAAAAGCCTGAATCAGTATTTGCTTTTTGGCTTCTCTAATTTTACGTACAATTAAGCTATACACATTTTCACTACCAGATACTATTTCTATTTGTGAAGGATTAATAGTACTAACCATTTTTTCTACTGGGACTGTCCCCTGTCCCGAAGATAAAGTTGCAGCTTCGATTATTTTTGTCATTAAAAATGAGTTAGAAGAGAAAGCGTCTTCCATCTCTTTCAAGTTTCTTTCAAAAAAACCCAACATCATTCTCTCATCAATTGAAATAACCTACCCATATCATTGAATTTATTTAATATTTTTGCAAATAAATTCACATTTTAATAAGAATAAAAATAATACATTACAGGCATATAAGCTCAGTGCACTCAGTATGCCAATTACCGCCATATTTATAGGAACTAGCTGGCATAATTTTTCCTAAACGGGCGATATTCCTGTTGAAAGATCTGTGATTAATTATACCAACACTTAATAAAATCATCAGAATTGATTAAAAAACTTGCGGATTTGCTACAGTCAGTGTTATGGTGAAAGTGAAAGGATTTTGAAGTGGAGTTAAAAATGGAATCAATCGATTTAATCGGCTATATCGCTTCATCTTTAGTTTTCGCTACATTTTATGTCAAAAGGATTTTGACACTAAGGCTTATCGCAATTTGTAGTAATGTAGCGTTTATTACCTATGGTTTGGGTTATCATTTGCATCCTATATTCATCTTGCACTCAGTTTTATTACCATTGAATTTATATAGGATTTTTGAATTGCTAAAAAATGACCCTGAGTTAACCTTCCCTATAAGGATCAATATTAAAGCAACGAGGTGATTATTTTTTATCTGGCTTTAGATCAGGGAAATTTACAAGTTTTCAAAAGTCATTTTATTAGAGCTCTTGCATAACCGGTAGATTTTGAATTAGTGCAAAGCGCAAACGTTTCGAGGATCAGAGTTTATATGAAGTAAATGAGTACAGGAGAAATGCTTGCAACGAAGCGCTAATACAAAAGATGTAGGTTTGCAAGAGCTCTATTGGCTTTTGAAAACGTATATCATTTAAATAAAAAGGAAATTCCCATGTGTTATTGTAATAAGGTAATTAGCTTTCTATTAATGGGTTTTTCTGCTCTTTTGCAAGCCGGAACCTATATCCCGCAATGCCCAAAAGAAATTAATACGCTGGAGCACATACAAACTTCTCCTCAAGGCTGGGAAACTCTGACTGGAATTAAAAATAATTATCTTAGTCGTGTTTCTTTTTATTCCGGCCATCCTAAATCACAAGCCAGTTTAAAACCCAATCACTCTAATAAAAGAAAATCCGAGTGGAAATTTTCCCCTTATGATACTATTTACATTGTTTGCCATTACAATCAAACAGGTATCGAACTCACTCAACAATTGCCTCAAAAAATAAAAAGTTGTACTGTGACTTATAATCTAAACGCAAAAGGCCCTTATGGGTTTTTACCGCAAAAAATAAGTTGTTCGAAATAATGGAAAATTATTTTTTAGCAAGGCCAGTTCATAGCTTTAATATAGGACATTTAAAGGACACCCCATGAGCAATCAAATATTACAAGAGAAACTTAACCGACATCTATCTTATTTAGATCAAGACGAAAATAATTTACACCTACTGGTCCACATCAGCAATCTTTATTTGGAAATGGAAAATCTGGAGCTCGCACAAGTTTACTTAAACAAAGCCAGCGCTATTGATCGTATTGCTTGTCTAGGACAGCAAGGTTTACTTCATTTAAATCAAGGTCAATTTGCTCAAGCTAAAGAACATTTTATTGAGGCACTCCAATATGCAGACACCCCTGCTCTTCGCTATAATTTAGGATTTACTCATTTCATTACCTATGATTTTGAGCAAGCCTGGGAAGTATTGGAACCTCTAAAAGAGAATGAATATTATCCTGAAGCCCAACTACTAATAGCCAGAATCCTGCAAAAACAAAATTCGTATGAAGAAGCCGTCAGTATTGTGGAGCATAGCTTAAACCATAATCCCAATAATGTAGAAGCTTTAGGCCTTCTATCACTTCTCTATTTTGATCAAAATAAAGAAGAACAAGCAAAAGAAACCAGTCTTCGCGCCTTGCAAATAAGCCCGCATAATTATGATGCCAAATTAGTTAATATTTTGATTCGTGTGATGACCCAGGAAACTCATATCGAAGAAATTGAAGAGCTATTACAAATTAATCCACAGGACAGCCGCCTCTGGTTTGCTTTAGGAAATACTTATTTAGCGCAAGGCGATATCGAATCTGCAAAACATGCTTTAAATAAAGCTATCGAAATTTACCCTGAATTTTATGATTGTCTAATTGTTTTAGCCTGGTGTCAGCTACTCAATAATAATATTGGAGAAGCCTATGAAAGTTATCAAAAAGCATCTCATCTAGCAGAAGAACTTTCAGATGCCTGGGGTGGATTAGCTTTAATTCACGCCTTATCAGAAGATTTTATACCTGCAGAACAATTAATTGATAAAGCAAAACAATTAAATTCGGAGTGTTTTCTCACTGAAATTGCTGAATCTATATACTTTAACCATAAAAATCCCATGAAAGCGAAACAACATTTGTTTAGGGCATTGAAAAATACGGAAATGGCAATCAGCGAAAAATTGGTTCTTTTTATAAATGAAATTGAAAATTGTCAATTGCATTAATTTTTCTAGATTCAGAACCCTGGCTGCAAGCAACCAGGGTTCGACGGCAATTAGGCTATCCTCTCCCTTCTTCTCTAGTACAACAATATGTTTCATCAATTAATAGCAAAGTCAGTAATGCTAAAATCAAAGATATTGGCAACAGCAGAAGAGACCAGTAGTATCCTTGTAAAGTAAATTGGTGAATGCCATCAATTACTGCTCCATCCCAACTCCAGTCTAACAAAGCACCAACTAGTGGCTCAAATAAAGCCTCAAAAATTGAATTAAATGTGTTCATAATACCAAGCACTGTAGCGACAAGGATCAAAGGGAACAACTCTCTGATCATGGCAAAACTGGTAAAAAACCCACTTGCACTAAAACCAAAGATAAATAAAAGAACTATCAAAGTAAGCAAATATTGGTTTGAGCTATAAATGACAACCAATAGACTTATTAAAGCTGAAAATGTTCCCGTAAATAGCACTGGTTTTCTGCGTCTTATGAAATCTGAGAACCAACCCCAAAATGGCGCACCTGCCGCAAAACCTACAAAAATAAACGAGATAGCAAGAGCGGCATCAGTACGTGACAAATGATAGGCTTTTTCTAAAAAAGGCACTCCCCACAAGCCGCCAAAAACTGAAACAGGAGCAAAAGCTAATCCACTATATAAAGATAAAGCCCAAGCCTGTTTATTAATCACAATACGTCGTAATAGCTCACTAATCTTTTCTTGATTATTTGGAACCTGCTGTGTTTGAACAGGTTTATCTCTTAAAACGAGAAAATACAGAACTCCTAACACAATACCCATAGCACTAACTACCTCAAGTGCCATTCTCCAACCTTCTTGTTGAACCAAAAATGCCAAAGGCATCTGTCCACCTACCGCACCCAACATGGCGGCTGTCATAAACATCCCGGAAACTAAAGCAAATCGTGTTGGAGAAAACCATACTGCTGCTAATTTAAAACAGGAAACTGCAGCAAAAGCTGCTCCTGCCCCCATTAATGCTCGACTCAAACAAGCTAGCCATAAGGTATCGGTTTGTGAAAAAATAAAAGTACTAATACTGCATACAAAAATGGCAAGAGTTGTCAGCAATCGTGGGCTGTACCTATCCAACATGATGCCAACAGGTATTTGCATGAACAAATAGGAATAAAAATAAAAAGCGGATAAATTCCCAAGGCCGGTAGCATTCACCTCAAAGGCTTTCATCAAATCAGCCGTCATCACACTAGGGGATACCTGAATCAAATACTTATAAAAAAAGAAACACGCAGCTATCGCCCATATGATCCAGAGATAAGTTTTAGCAAGCAAAGGATGCTTAAATGGAAATGTGTTCACAATAACTCCTAACTTGTTCGCATTAGGTTAGAGACAGAAATCAATAACCGCTTATTCTTACCCGCCGATATTTCCGCCCTGAGGCGGGGCAGATAAGTCAGGAGAGTAGCCGTCTCAGAGCAGGAGAAAGGGTAACACTGACCACCACGACGACAACTGAGATTAATGAACCTAATGAGATGGTGGCAACCCAACAGCTAATCTGTTGGTATTTTGGGAGAGCGATTCTCTTTTTATTAATTGCCAACTTTTATTCATAAAAAACAAATGATTAAAACACAATGTGAAATGTTAACTTTTTATTCAATGTGTTGTCAAGATTGCAAATCACCAAAGGCATCCTTTTTAAGCTATTATAGTAGATTACACTATATTTTAATCAAACGGTGTGTATCGATTTGTAGACGTTGATCCTGTAAACTCGTTCGCTGTATAACCCGTGTATTGCGCATTCTGGGAGGATTCGTTTGACTTAGGAATTAGTTGTTTGTTTAAATTATAACCATAATCACTTAATAATTGAACCAAACTCTCAAAGCTTTTTGGGGGAAGTGCCTTACTAAAAGCAGCCTCAGCGCGTTTTGAGAACTCAATCGCCTTATAGAAATCTGAGGGTCCAAACTCCCATTTATTTCCCACAAAACCAATTCGGATATGAACGTACCTGTCCTTTTCATGATTAAAATAGGTAATCGTCAAAAGTCCAGGCACAGAACTTTCTCTCAAGAGCCACACTGCTTTATCCTCTTTTTGAGGTGCTCCTTCTTTATCTAGCCGCAAACACGCTTTTTTTGCATCAGTTTCGGATGAGAAAATGACTGTTTGATTTTCTGCTTTTGATTCCATAACTGTCTCCTAATAGGGATCTTGCAAAAGTACTTGGTCTCGGATGATACTTCGAATTAAATTATTCGTCTTTACGTAATTATAAGCACATTAAAAAAGATATACAAAATGATAAAAATAAAAATTATTTGTCTATATATTGGGAGATGCTAATATTAACCTAAAACGTAAAGCACTGGCGTAATCACCTCGGCCCGAGTTTTATTAAATTGCTTGGAACAGAAACACAGGCAGAAACAAAAACTAAACATCCAGTCCCCTCCTAGTATACGAGAATTCGTACGTCATGCAAACCAAGAGGGAAATACTTTTAATAGGATAATCTCGAAGAATCCTGATGTTGTTGCCCAGGACATAAAAACTCTAGTAATTTTTCTAATTCGCCCTTAACTATTAACGGAACTTTTTCACTAGATATATTTTTAGTAGGCAACCAAATATTATCTATGACTATATCTGAAGATACCATATGAGTAGCTACGTATTGAAAAAATCCTCCCATCTGGTTTTTCTTCATAGCCTGAATATGAGATTCTGATTGCTTTCTTTCAACCATATCTCTTTCTTCTTTTCTAGTATAATTGTCTTTTAGTTGATGTGATTGCAAATAAACTTTGAATTTTTCTGTTTCCCTTCTCAAAAATGAGGGGTATTCACCGGCAAAAATGCCTTCAACGATAATGACATTGGTAGGTTCAATTGATACCTCTCCCTCCTCTACCCTGTCGCCAGTTACCATACTATACGTTGGCCTAGTAATAGCTTTTCCAGCCTCCAAATCCCGTAAATGCTCCCGTATTAAGGACTGCTCCAGGGCTTCAGGAACATCAAAATTCTTTGGCTTTTCAGGATCTAACTTGCTCTTTGGTAAGTAATAATGATCCAAACTCAATATAGAAACAGTTAATTGTTGATCCTCTGCTTTTAATTTAATTTCCTCTGAAACCGTAGACTTCCCTGATCCAGTACCTCCAATAACAAAGATAAATTTAGGCATTTTTTTCCAAATGAACAAAAAGAGGGCATTATAATAGCTTCCTTATAAATTACAATATGGGAAACAACATTAGTTTCTGATGGAGAACTCTACTCGCTTATTCTATCAACCACAAATTTTAAAAATTGTGAATAAAACATAACCATTACCACAAGACAAACTCTTAAAAATCCACTTATTATTAATAACTAATTGATAATTAATATTATTTTGTTTAATAAATTCCAAAACAGAGCAATGAGGTTATCCACAAAATCTGTGCATATCCTTGTGAATAGCTTGTAAAAGCCCTAGTAAAATCAGTGCCAATCACTAATGCTTTTTACTTACCATCTTGCTTTGGACTCAAAAAGAAGGAGAAATAATAAAAATTACTACGTTTTTTTAATCATTAATTTTACTGGTAATTCCTCGTTAACTGATTTAAATTAGTGACTTTTAAACTTAATAATAAACATGGAATGAGTTACTAAATCATGAAAAAATTTATTCTAATACCCTTAATTTCTGTCTTATCCAGTTCATTTGCCCACGCAGGAGGTATGGGAGGCTATAATTCTTCTTGTTGCTCTGGTTTTGTATCACTTGAGGGGGGGTACACCTGGAGTTCAATTGATGGATATAATTTTAGTGTCGTTGGGAGCAGCAACACTCTTACATCAACTCAAGACGAGCAAGGTTATACTGCCCGACTTGCAGTAGGCGTGCTCAGTATGATAGACGATCAATATGGGATTACTGGAGAAGTTGGCTGGGGTTATTATGGTAAAACTACTATTAACCCAAGCATTTCAGACACTTTTGCCACGCTCCCAGCGGCCTTAAACATTGAACACACATTAAGTGGATTTGATGCCTTATTAGGCATTAGTTATATTCAAAATTATTTTACTTTGTATGGTAAAGCAGGTGCACTAATCCAAAATATGCAAACAAGCTCTACTGCCTATTTTACTCCTACTGTATTTCCAGTCGTAGACAGTTTTAGTCTTAAAACCAATAGGACTGCTGTATTACCAACAATCAAGCTTGGAGTAGCTTATAACATAGATTCTAATTGGTCCATCACTGGTTCTTATTTACTTGCTGTGGGAGCAAGCCCAGGAACATCTGGGGTTTTTAATCCTGTTACATTAAGATCCAGCTTAACCCTTGATGATCAAAACCCCATGATGAATACTGCTTTGCTGGGAATACAATACACAGCATAATTCACGTTTTTATAATTCCATCAGTAATAGATCTCCTTACGATCTATTACTTGTTATTCAAATTAAGGAGAGACAGTACTTCATCGTCTTCTGTCTGAGAAAAATCATCATACCATAGCCCTACTGCATTAAAAGGGCTCGGTACCATAAGGCAAACATATTCATCCGCAAGGCCTTTCATTGTAGCATTCATATCCTCAGGAGCTACAGGAACTGCTACAATAATTTTTTTAGGTGATGCCTTGCGTAAAGCAAGAACAGCGGCACGCATACTTGCCCCAGTTGCGATACCATCATCAACCAAGATGACTATTCTATTTTTTAAGTCAGGGAAAGGTCTGCCACCGCGATAAATTGTATTTCGTCTCTCTAATTCGCTTTCTTCTCGAGAAATAACTTCGTCAATTGCTTCTTGAGATAACTGTAGATACTGAAGCAAATCCTCATTGTAAACTTTGATTCTATTGCTTGCCAAAGCGCCAAAAGCTAATTCTTCATGACCTGGGACACCCAATTTACGGACAATCATCAAATCCAAAGGAGCATTTATAGCCTCTGCAATCATGGCAGCAACAGGTACTCCCCCACGTGGCAATCCAAGTACTATTACATCACTTCGGTTTCGATAAAATTTAAGTTGCTCTCCTAATAGCCGACCTGCCTGATAGCGATCTTGAAATCGTTCCATAAAATTCTACTCAATATACTTATCCTTACTACTTATTGTAGTCCCAGATCTGGAAATTAACATGCACTTTGAAAAACTACTTCAAATGCCAAAGCTAATGAGGTTTTTGTCTTAAAAATGGACCCATATTTTGATCATTTTTTGGGCATAAATTAAAAATTAACTCTATACTTATTCTGTATGTTACAAAAACAAATTAAATAGTATAAGGAGAGTATCATGAATGCACGTTCCGTGTGTTTCCAAGGTTTGTTGCGTAATATAGCTATGATAAGTCTATTGCTTATGGCCGTAGTGTTCACCTCCACAGCAAATGCAGCTCAAGGATGTGGATATGGATATCATCGTGCCATTCATAATGGTGTTTGTGTACTAAACTATCCAGGTCCTTATGCAACTCCAGCACCATATCATCCAGGCTGTTGGCGCAATATGTGGGGACAATTACGTTGTTTTAGATAATGGTCTCAAAAGCCGCTGACCTTGCAGTATTCAGCGGCTTTTGTGTTACTGCTATTGAAATGCTCCTTTTTCTAAAAAATTTATAATTAATTCTTTTGTTTTTGAATTATTCATAATAAAAGTATGAGTGGTATTAATAATGACTGGCTCTGCCTGTCCTTGTAGATAAGCTGAAGAAGGAGGCACTTTCGCATCAAATCGCCCAGCGATTATACCCATTTTTATATTTGGTATAGGAACACGATGCACATAAGATGTTTCATCAGAACTTAGCTCGCCTAGCGGTTTGATAAAATACGTAATCATTGGGAAAAATTTAATCGATAATTTGGCAAGATCTGAGCCTTGATTAGGAGGTGCCAGCATAATGAGGTAACCAATATTTTTTAATTGTTTTTGAGATAATTTGGATAATGCCTCTCTGACGACAATCCCCCCAAGACTATGTGTAATGAAATGAACTTTTAACCCCGGATGATCCACAAGTAATGTCGAAATAAACTGATTGAGATAAATGCCATGTTGTTGAATAGTATATTTCGCAGAAGGATATTTGTATAAATACACTTCATAACCTAGAGATTCTAAATGGGTTTTTAGGGGTCTCATACTCATATAAGTACGCATTAAACCATGTATTAATACAACGATTTCATGGGCATGATTAGGCTTCATTGTAACTACAGAATTAGTTGTATGCATTTCGATTCTATTTTTAGATAAAAATGCATAGGACGGGGTATAAAAAAATATTCCAAAGAATAACATCAAAATCAATTGAATAGTTAAATTTTTATTAATAATGACATTATTCATTATTATCTCTTTTGTATTAATTTAATCAAATCTTGATCCTTTTTGTTCATAAGTCCAAGATATTGATTACAATTCAATTATTACATCAATTTTATAGTAAACCACCTTTTTGGATATTAATAAAATTCTAAAACTTCAAATAAAGCAATTTTTGAACAAAGAGGTGTATTTTTTGTATTTTTTGCGGTATATTTGCTCTATCAAAATATTTAATAATATCAATCTGGGAGAGGAAATGCTTGAATATTTGACATGGATTACTGCCAGTATTGCACTAGTAAGTAATTCATTTTTTGCAAGCAACCAGCCACCTCATGAGCAATTACAAGTGCCACAGTGTCTTGGTGCAGAAATTACTATTGCTCATAATGTCTTAGCGGAAAATGAACAATACAAAATCATAGATTTAACCAGTTATGATGCTGAAAAGATGACTCTTTTAGTGAAACAAACCCAGTGCGGCGACATTATCAATCTCACTGATAAATTCACTGATGTCCAATTAGCCACTAAAAAGAAATCAGCAGAAAATCTATTACGGAATAGTGCATTAAACTCAGCTAAAACTGAACAGTATATTTATACAATCAAGCATCAAAAAGAAGTAGATATGGCATTAAAAGGAGTAGTTTCTGACAACATTTGGCAAGCGTTAAATCATTTAACCTCCTATGCTAATCGTTCAGCAACCAAAGATACTGGAGTTGATGCGGCGAATTGGTTAAAAACTACATTCGAGACCATGGCAAGAACTTATAATCGGGTGGATACAGCAGCATTTTTGGTGAAAACAGGATGGTATAAGCAACCTTCTGTTGTGACAGTGATTGGTAAAGACATTAAAACCCCTGCCATTGTAATTGGTGCCCATATGGATACTCTCGATGGGCGTATGCCAGGCGCTGATGAAGGAAGCGGTGCCGCTGCGATTATGGAAACTGCTCGCACCCTGTTAGCCTCTAAAATTAAATTAAAGCACCCTATCTATATTATTTGGTACGCCGCTACCGATAGAAATTTAGCTGGTTCTCAGTATGTAGTTCAGTATTTTCAAGAAAAATCTATTCCTATTAAAGCGGTTCTCCAACTCGATAAAACAGGATTTCGCATCAATTCAGCTGACTCTACAATGTGGGTATTTACTGACAATACCAACAATGATCTGAGTCAATATATTGCAAAATTAATTACAACTTATATTCATGTGCCAGTTGATTTTTCTCAATGCGGTTATGAATGTAGTGATCATGTCTCCTGGAATGAAGAAAGCATTCCAGTAGCATACCCTGTCGAATCAGATTTAAAAGGCATGAATCCTTATATAGGTAGCTCTTCAGATACAATGGACTTATTGAATCTGGAGCATATGACTAATTTTTCAAAATTAGCCTTAGCCTTTGCTATAGAGCTAGGAGTCGAATAAATAATACAAATATCATGTTAAGTAAATAAAACTAGAGGGCCGTTGGCATGCCTTCATCATCGACATACTTTGGGCTTTATGCCCACAACCGTAAAGCTAGAAATAATGATGTTATTGCAGTTTTCTATCCTATAAATTTTTAGCTTGATGTGCTATTTGATGATAAATATAAGCTGGATAGAAAAAATAGAAAGGTAACAATTTTACTACCGCATAAACAAATAATGGTAAGCCTGCAATTAGAGCTCCCATTTTTAAAACTGGATGTCCACTTGTCATACCAACAATAAACCAGGGAGTTATCAAAGAAAGGAGAATCAAGACACGTAATCCCCATACCTTTCCAACCAATTTTTTATTACTGAGAACAAATTGCATAGACTCTAAACTTTTTTTCAAAGGTGATTGCGGATTATTAACACTTAGAATAGGAGTAAAAATAGCCAGTATATAGGTGAATAAAACCAACAATTGAACAGGCTTAAAGAAAGTACCTGCCATCTGTAAAATAATAACCGCTAATAAAATGGGCCCCATAGATAAGCTCATTGTTTTAGATGTATCTGGGTTAATAAAATCAATCGCATCATTATTTAAATTAACAATTTTTCCATCCAGATGCGTCTTAATCGTCTGGTATAAACCATCAAGAAAAGGGAAAAGAGCCAAACAAATCATGCCCAATAGTATTAGAAGATAGGGATAATTAATAATTGCATGATTAAAGCTAATCCAACCCCAATGGTTTAATCCCAAAGGAATAATCAATCCAAATACAATCAAAACGGCAAGAGGTGTTAACAAGAGGTAGCTCAAAGGCCACCAGAGTGAAGAACGACATTGTTCATAAGATTGCCATGCTTCATTAAGCCAAGGAAAGAAATTTTTCAGAGTCATAAATTCGAACACAATTTATATCAAATAATTCATATTAGCACGTAAGTTCTGAGGTTAGAAGCCCGGTATTCAGTCAGGGCAAAATCATAGTTTGATACGTTTTTAATTGCGCGCCATTCCCACCATACACAAGTATGGCATAATGTTAACTACCTTTTAGTTCAAACCCCAGAAATAGTTATTTAGGTCCATGTCCAGGCTTTAATTCATCTGTACTATCATCCTCTACAAGTGTCTCTTTGGCAGGAGACGAAAACAGTGGTGGACTGTGTATAGGCTCTTTATCAATTTCAGGACTTTGTTTATGAGATTTATCCAATTTATGGGACTTTAATCCAGGAGCTTCTTGAGTCATGGTATTATTTTCTGAAGACTGGGTATTTGATGTTTGACGACTTCTGATCCAAAATAAACTCGCCATCCCCGTCACCAGAAGACCTGCCCCTACACCGATAGCGGCTCCTATTACAGCTCCAATTGGCGCACCAAATCCTGGCAAAAGAAAGAAGCCCAGGAGTCCACCAATAACCGCACCTATGCCCCCTGAAACTAAGGTACTTCCGCCAATAAAAAGCCCAATCCGAGCTGCTAATGATAATTTGCTTTTCTTTTCGGAAGAACTGTCTCTTGCTTCTTCTTTAGATTGCCCCTTTGCTATCTCATCCTTATTCTCATCATCCTTATTAGGGAGGCGATCTGGAACCTTTGGTGGAATGGGTGAGTTTATTTTGTTTTTTTCAATTAATTTACGAGTTTCCTCCCGCGTTGCTAATCGAAGGACATCATTTTCATTTCCCAAATTATCGAGAGTATCGATGAGAATTTGATTATAACTGGTTTTAGGAGCCCCGAACTCTTTCATCTTCTTGTGGCTATGCGCGCAAGTAAAATCCCCGCATGAATAAGCATCTCCCCGAGGGAGCTTTGGACCAGTATGACGTATATTAATGCGTTCTTTAGGAATTCCACATCGAGCTAATAAGTCCAGGATATAATCATCAAGCGTAGCAGCACCTTGGGGTCCATAAGGATCGAAAAGCTCCAGGTCATATTTTACCTCATCAGTTACTATCATGGGTTTGGTTAAATAGACTCCTCGCCAGTGTCCTGGGCCAACAGGTATAACAATGTGTTGAAATTCTGGATTATATATATCATTTGCCAGAGCCTCTATGATGGCATTAGCAGAATGTGGATCATAACGATTGATAACTGCCATAACGTCAATATTGCCTTGAGATTTAGGCATAAGAAGGGTCATATCATGATCTTGCAGTTGATCTCGCTCATTTCTTAAATGCAATGGCTCTTCATCAAAGCGTCCTTGCTGCAAATGTCTTTGCCGGTTTAAAGCGGATTGAACCTCCATCTCCCTTATTACCAAGCCATAAATTAAATGAGAAGTATTCTGCAAATCGGAGTTTTGTTCAGATTTGCTTTCTTTAATAGTTTTAATTAAAAAATTGATAATACTTTGGTCCTGGGTGTATAAAGGAATATCATCAGCGGCGGCAAGATTATTTATAAACTCTAAAAGCTTTATATCCGTTTCATTTAATTGATCCTTATAATCATGTATTAATGACTTCAAACTCGCTTCTTGTATTTCTTTACTCAACGACATAGCTTCACCATGAAAACTCACATATAGAACATTGTAATTATTATAGGCATAAATTATTAAGGAAAAATGAAGTCTTCTCTAGGGCGTTGTTCAACACGCCCTAATTTAAATAAGGTATTTTTGGGAATTAATCTCGAGAATACCTTATGATAACTAATACACTCTTTCTCTGCAGTTATACCACATCCAGTAAATTAAAGGGCTTTATTCAACGAAGGACTATCCTCGTCTAGCTGCTCAGGCTCGGTATTTCTTAAACTATCGCTTGAAAAAAAGCCAGCGGGGTTTTCCCCCTGTTTAAGCGAAGGCGTTATTAGAAATTGTCTTAACTGGCCCAAATCCATAAAATTAAGCAGATGCGAGCCCTGTTCTTTTCCTTTAAAACTAAACTCAGTCCTAATCCATTGGGTAAATTGACTGTCGTTGGCTTGCTCACCATATTTATCAACTAAGCTCTGCTGAAATTCTGCTTGCTTGGTTGGCGATATATTTAAATTCACTAAAATCTCGTCTATGGTATCCTCATCAAGAAAGGTCTCAATGGCGTCATTAATCTTTTCTCGATTAAGAGAATTAATATTTGAAGAATAAAAATGACGGACAAATTCGCGAAGCTCTTGCCGAACATCATCTAAAGTCAACATTATCAATAAAGGATGGCCTGGTACCGATTGAAATAAGCGTCTCTTTACGCCTGAAAAACAGCTGGGCTTATCACCCTCCAAATCATCATATTCCTCCTCATATTCACTCCCTTTTGCATCAGTGGCGATTCGTGTTTTATCCCAATTATGGGCGCGGCCAATCAGGGCCAATTCCATAAGAAAATGATCAAGGCGTTCTTCAGGCGTTTTAAAATTATCAGAACCGACAATGCTGCTATCAATCGCTGCCAACCAGAATAAAACAATCAGGGGTTTATATTCTTCAAAGGTCGAATAACGACCAGCCTGTTCTTCATCAACATAAACATAAGAAGCATTGTTAGCCATCCAGGGATTTGGCTTACTAAAATAGCGTAAAACTGTATGCACTGTATGTTGGTAGTAAGCCATCATAGCGTGCTGATAACTGTCGGCGTCTAAATTCAAGGCTTGAAAATCAGACCACTGTTCAGGTAAAACAAGAGTCTGCCCATTGTACTCTATACTCGCAGGATTCTGCTGATAGCGGCTGCTTAAATCGTTTAACAATTCCGCAAACAGGTTTTCAACTCCCGCGTCCTTCATCATTGGCTCGTACCTTTCCATGGCCGCTTTAAGCCGTTTCTGCTCTCCTTGAGTTAAAGCAGTCATGGATGATTCATGATCTTGCGCCAAGCGCCTTAAATCCAATGCGCCTAAATTGAACTGCTGATAAAAATTGCTCTGTTCCGCCAGGTGCCTCACTGCAGGGACTTGCAGTAATTGCGTTGCCGCCCAGTCATTATCCTCAGACAATGCTAAACGTAATAACTCATTCTGTTCTTCTGGAGTTACCGCTGTATGCAATAGAGATTTGACTGCAGGAATATCCATTAATAAAAGGAAGTCATCCTGTAAATCCGGATTATTGCGACGAATTAAATTTCTTAGTATATAGAAGCAATGACGTGCTTCTTCTGCAGAAACATCAAAAACCCCATTGGGATTAGCTTGTTCATAGCTAGTTTTAGCCTGAGCAATTATTCTTAGTTTTTGCTCAATAAAAGGATACACATAATTCGCTCCATATTCCTCATCATGCATTTCGACATAAGCCAGTACGTCAGCGATTTCAAGAAAATGATGCACAATTTCCCGGTGACCCTGGCTAATTGCATTTTGCAATGCTGCATAGCGATTATATTTTACGGCTTCATATTTTTCCTGCTCATTGAGATGTGTTTCTAAGTGCTTAATCATTTTCAAATGACCATTTTTTGCCAAGTTTCGAATGATCATGTAGTTAGATTGCTTTACCTGCTCTTTTTTTTCTGTGTCGTCAAGCTGTGTTTCTAAATGTCTCACTGTATCTGGATGGCCAGCTTCAACAGCTCGTCGGTAAGCTGCATACCTGTTAGCTTTAACAGCTTCCTTCTTTTCCACCTCATTAAGATGTGTTTCTATGTGCTTGATTATTTCTGTGAAACCGCCTTTTGCTGCAGATTGAGTAATATTATAGTTCTGGGCTTTCGCTGCTTCCTTTTTTTCTTGCTCATCAAGCTGCTTTTCTAAGTAATCCACCAGTTCTTTGTGACCATTACCAGCTGCTAATCGGTAAGCTGCATAGTCCCCAGATTTAATCACTTGCTTTATTTCCTGCTCATCAAGATAGGTTTCTAAATGCCTAAATGTTTCTATATGACCACCTTTGGCAGCTAGTTGGAAAGGGGAATAACGATCCTCTCTAATGGCTTGCTTTTTTTCCTGCTCATCAAGAGACTCAACTAGATGCTTAATTATTTCCAGGAAACCGCCTTCTGCTGCAGTTCTAATAACACTATATTTATACGCTTTTACTGCTTCCTTTTTTTCCTTCTCATCAAGATGCCTTTCTATATGCTTAATTATTTCCAGGAAACCACCTTTTGCTGCAGATCGAGTAATACTATAGTCATACGCTTTCGTGACTGCCTTTTTTTCCTGGTCATTAAGATGTGTTTCTAAATATTTAAGGGTATCCAGGTGACCATTAGCTGCTGCTAATCGGATAACTGAATAGCTATCTATCTTAATGGCATCCATTTTTTCTTGATCAGTAAGATAGCTTTCTAAGTGTTTCACTATTTCGGTGTGGCCATTTTTAGCCGCATCTACCAGGGCTGCATATCTGATTGCTTGAACTGCTTCTTTTTTTTCCCCGTCATTAAGATAGCCTTCTAAGTAATTAACCGTATCCAGGTGACCATTAGCTGCTGCTAAATGGATGGCAGAATAACTTCGATTTTTTATTTCGCCGTGATAGTCTTGAAAAGCAGATGCTTGTATATGAGCTGTCTTACCTAAGTAGGCACATAGTTGCAAAAGCGACAATCCATTGTTTAATGCTAAATTATAGCTACCTGTAGCAAGCTTACTGACTAAGCTAGTATCAGGTGGATCGCTTTCAAGAAATGCACATAAAACAGGGTATTTATTAAGTTCTGATGGAATTGACATTTTTACTCCAGGGCAAAATAATAAAACACAATGAAGCGTATATTTTTTATAATATTAGTATATATTTTATTGTGCTTGCATTTTTTTGTCGTAACATATTGCGACACAGCTGCGACACAAAAAAGACCTTCTCGAAAAAATTTCGTAACTACTTGATTTTACTATGCCGCTGAGAGGAGTCGAACCTCCGACCTTTTGATTACGAATTAGAAAATTAGGGTTTTAGACATTTCGACACGTTTCGACACGCAAAATTAAAATTGAGAGAACAGGATGCGAATCAACAAAACCAATATTGAAAACTTAACATTCCTAAGCCTATTAAAGCGGGGCAAAGTGCACAAAAGAAATATACGATGAAGCCATTGAATTACTTGGGCAAATTGCTATGGGTAAAGATCCGGTGGCTGAAAAAAGGGCACAGTCCATGCGAGAAATCACTCTTAATGACTAACCATGTGACTGCAGGATATATCATTACTGATGTGGAACGCCTTAGAAAACCGATGGAATTAATTACAGAGTATTTTTTAAAGTGTATGGGGGTTGTTAAATCAGCTTATATTATTGAAATCCAACCTTCAAAAATAGAATCTTTAACAGGATAATCACTTTTTTGCTTAATTTAATCGAAAACTAAGGAAAAACGTAAGCGGTCGGCCAACTACGTTGGCCTCTGATTCAAATTAAAAGGAAGTAAAGCAGTGTAATCCTGCAGGGATTTGCAGGCACGCACATTTTCAAAGAGGACTCTGAGATAATCAAAAGCATTCCATCCATTAGCATTAGCTGTTGCAATGAGACTATAAAAAAGGGCGGAGGCCTGAGCGCCATTAGGGGTAGCAGCAAAAAGCCAGTTTTTACGCCCGAGAGCTAAGGGTCTTATCTGATTTTCGATAGCGTTGTTGTCGATTTCAAGGATACCGTCGAGCAAGTAATGATTTAGTTCTTTCCAGCGTTGATGCATATAGGTTAAGGCATTAGCTAATTTGGATTGGGGTACGGCATAAGAGATAGATTTCTCGAGCCAGTGCGCCATTTCGTTTAAGATGGGAGCAGCCTTGCTTAATCGCAAGTTGTAACGTTGTTCTGGCGAGAGCTTCTCAGCTTTAGCTTGTTTTTCAATAGCATAGAGTTTTTGAAAAAAAGCGACAGCTTGATGAGATTTTCCGGTGGTTTTGGCCAGTTTGACGAGTTCGGCAAAGGTTCTTCTGGCATGAGCCATGCACCCAAGATGAATGATGTCCGGCTGCTGATTCACCCAGTCATAGCCACTATAGCCATCGGTTTGTAAATAGCCTTGGTAACCCTTAAGGATTTCTTTCGGCCAAAGCGCTTGTCTGGTTTCTCGGTAATCAAAAAAATGACTTTTTTGTCAGGTTTTACACTTTGGTAAACCCACATATAACTGTTTGAGGTATTGTTTCGTCCCTGTTCATTCATGACCTGCAGTGGTGTTTCATCCGCTTGTAAGTAATTGAACGCTAATAAAGCGCGGATTAACGCTTCGCGCATGGGGAGGCACACCTCAGCTGCCTGCATTACCCAGCCACAAGCAGTATTTCTTGGTATATGAATGCCCATACCTTCCCATGTTTTTTCCTGGCGGTAAAGCGGAAGATGGTTTTGGTATTTGCTAATGATAGTATGTGCCACCAAACTGGGGGCCGCCATGCTTTTAGGTAGGAAGAGTATGGGCATTGGCGCGATACTGACGCCTTCATCACAACGATTACAGGCATATTTGGGTCGAACATGGGCAATTACTTTTAATTGAGCGGGAATGATTTCTAATTGCTCGCTAACCTCTTCACCAATTCGTTGTTTCATGCTTCCACAAGCACAGCGCTTATCAAGCTCCGTAATATCATGTTCAATCACCTCATGAGGCAAATCATCTGGCAAGGCTCGGCGCTTTGGTTTGTTACGGGTGTAAATGATCGTGACGGTATTTTCTTCTTCAGGCAATTCTACAACAGGCACGGCTTCTGCCTCATCAAACTGCAATTCCATTGCAATACGTTGCTTTCTGAAGAGCGAGAAAAGCGCTGTTGTTGCGCGAGTCTAAATTGCTCTAAAACGCGCTCGTAGTTCTGCTTTAATGCCGCATTTTCCTCTTGTAATGCAAGAACAAGTGCTTGAAGTTCAGCTATGGATTGAGGTAATAAATCTGTCTTTTTCATGGACGGATTATACCATAATCACCCTGATTTCATGAGGATTTTTTAATAAAAATCGCGATAAATTATCGGGTCTTCACCGGATAATGAACGAATTTATTACTCGCCAATAACCACTTAAAATGCTCTTGGCTCAGCTCAATATTGCCCTGGGCATTGTGCGGAAAAATAAACTTACCCTTTTCCAACTGGCGATACCATAAGGTAAAGCTGTGCTCTTCATAATAAGTGCTTTTAACTTATCGCCGCCGCGGCCACGAAATAAAAACAAATGGCCACTCGTAGGCTCCATGGCCAATACATCTTTTACCATCATGGCTAGCGTATTTATTGATTTGCGCATAACAGTAATTCCGCAATATAAATGAATTTTTGCATTGTCCGGAATTAACATGCTTTCAATACCTGTGTTAATAAGGATGAAAAGCTCTCTCCCTTACACTTAGCTTCATTACACAACGAATTTGGTTTGGAAAATGCAGGCTTAGTTCCATTAAACTGTTTTCGGGTATACAGCCTGGCGGTGATTCGGTTAGAACAACCGGTTCAAACGAGGCAATTCGGCTAGCTTTTTTTTGAAGTGACTGCCTTATCCATGCCCCTCTTTAGTGATTTTTTCTTTTCGTGCCAACGATATAAAAACTGATTGAGCATCACATTATTACATTTACAAAATTCAACTTGCGTTAAACCACTTGCTTTATAGCGTTCTATTATTTCGTCCCAATAAGGGGTCTCCCGAGCCATCGATACACTCCTTCTTATTTAAAAGAATAATGTTGCTTAATTTATCGCGCCGCAGAAGGTGTATTTGGGTGAGCGTTTACAAATAGCGATGTGCCTTGTAGTGTTGAACTTCATCGTCCTTGTGGCAGTTGGAATATCGGCAGAAAAGACTTCATTACATAAAGCGCATCGTAGCTTCTCAATCCAGTATTTATCAACAGAGGCTAGATGTAATCAATAGGTTGTGGTGAAAATAGTGAATCAATGTTTTTTTGCTGCAAAGTCACAGTTTATCGTCAAAGAATTCAACTGGCTCTCATGCTCACCCGTTTTGACTTTTGATGAAAATAGACCATGAGTATCCAAGGTGTCTGTCGCACTTTTTTTAGGTAACTTATGCTTTATAAACTCCGGCTCTCCTCCCTCCTGCCGATGTCTTTTAGCCAGATTAGAAAGTGGTCTGGCTTGTTCCTCATCAAATTTATTTAATATTTCAACAGGGATTTCAACCTCTTTTTTAAGCATTTTTAATTCATTTTCTTCAGCAAAATAATTCCGAGCAGATTTCGTTTTTTTAAATCTTATATTCTTATTAATATCTAACCATTCTGTAAGTTGATTTTTTTGCGCCTCTGTAAAAAAACTATTATCTATCTCTAGGTCAATCAGGGTTTTATTTTGAAGAAAGAAGTCTTCCAATACAATAAAAAGTTTATCAGTAGATTGAGCATCTAGTTGACCTGTTAAAGATAATACTTTTATTTTAGTGTCATTTTTTAGTGCGTTGAATAACTTTGTAATATAATAAATATAATATATGGGTATTTCATTGCTAAACACAGACAATTCTTCTAGTGACGATTGGTTATCACTTATCAAATTATCAATTATGGTTGAAGATTGTTCTAAACTCAATTTTTTTAATGTGTTATTCTTTCTTAAAGCGAAATATAAATCGTCTAAAACATTAGAATCCCCCATGTTACCTGGGTAAGAAGTAAGATAAAGTTCTTTTAAATGATTACTACTCCTAAGTATCTTAGCTAGACACTCTCCTACAGACATCCAAAAAGACTCCTGTTCCACGGAGTATCGCACAAAGGGCTGGATGCTCTTTAAATACAGTTTTTCAATAGGGATTTCTTTTTCGCAAATTTCATCAATAATATCCACAAATACATCACTGCTGACCTTACAAGAATGAAACGTTAGCTTATCAAAACATTGAGAACGATCAGTTAACATCTGTTTTATGGTCGAAACAAAATTGTCTTTGCCGGCAATAGAGGGGCGATGATCATAAAAATTTGCAAATATAGTTAACTCATTAGAATCAGATTTCGATATTTCAATTCTCACTCTACCCTTCCCGTCTTGTAACATAATATTCTGGTTTGGCATTTGCGATACCTCCTATTGGGCTTATACATCCTTTGTTGCTTAACTCTCTGCACATTTGCGTATTATAAGCTCTTTTGCCCCAATGTATAAGTTTTTATAATTAGCACCTTCTTGTTAGTACTACAGAGTAAACTTGAAAAATATCTTATCGATTCCTCTATTAAAAAATATAAAATAGGTCATTTATAACTGAGTTAAAGATTCTGTAATGATAAAAAATTAATGAATTCATTGTGTTATGCAAAAAAGTCTAATATATAATGCTTTGCGAATTCGCAATTCCCACTTAAAATCCCTTAAATTTAGAAGATTAACTTTATGAAAAAAAATGAATTAATGGTATTACTTGACAAATATCTTATTGATAAATCCGAAGAAGAAAAACAGTATACTTATATAAAAGGAATTTTAATAAAAAAACATGGTGAAAAAATTTATGATATTTTTAACTCTTTAGTAAATTCAGAAAACAACGAAGAAATAAATTTTGAGATTTTTAAAAATATTTTTTTAACCATCTGGGAAGAAATCAAGTGTACAGCACTCTCATATACAGCTTTACCAGAATCAGCAACAACAAAATTTTTAGTTAGTCTCGCCTGTGCGTTGTTTAGTGAAAAAGGCAAAACCTCTCTGTCTCTTATAGAGGTTATTCAACTTTTAATGCCGAGTCTTATCTTTGGAGAGTCGCCTGAGATACATACGCCTAAAGATTGGAGATGGCAATCAGGGTCGGCCAGCAAAATTTCTACGCTCAGCTTTCAGGAAAATTGTAATAGAACAACTGTCGTAATCAAGTTTCTAAAAACCCATATTATATCAGACAATGGACAATATATTATTCCGTTATGGGCATTAAATTCTTTAGGAACTGAAGAAATAAATATGTTAGTACATAATTATTATTTTGAGAATGATCCCAATTTACCATCTAGCATAAGTGACTCTGAATTTAAACGTTTAAGTACGCATAATTCATTAACAAAAAATCTCATAATACATTATGAATCCATGCAAAATATTGCACAGGATAAAACCACTCTGCTTGGACAATTACATTTATTATACAACTCTCTTTTTTATAACAGTAAAGACGGAATTGGAACTGAAGAAATAGCCGGCTCTGGAGTAGAAAAAGCAATAAGAAACTTTTTTGAATATTACAATAAATTACAAAAAAGCTCTCCGTTTACTTTAGACGACAAGCTTACAGAGTCATTGAATAAATTACGTAATTGTATAGGAGAATACTTACCAGGAGAACGGCCTATTGGCCCGTTGGAAACCTGTATGCTACTTCGTAAAAACTCGCTTCATCAGGCTATGTTGGGAAAAGAAGTTCAACTAGCAGGTATTGGATTAAGGGAAACTGATAGTAAAGAATTTATAGAAAAATTAAAAATAGAATTTTCAACTACTTTAGATAAGCTAAATGAATCAATAGAAACTGGCATGATAGAAGGATATGACCATTTACCTTTGACCAAGAAACTTTTTGAGTCATGTAATATCAAATTTACTGGTTATTCATTTCAAAGTTTAGTAAACCTTATTAAGGATTTACCTGAAATAGAAATAGAAAAAATTTTATTAGGCAATGAGGTTCATATTAAAAATTGGGGTAAAACAATCAAAAAATTAGAAAATCTAATTATCTTGTTTACCGAATTAACACCAACAAAAATAGAAACATTATGCAAACATCTTTTAGAATATCTAAAAGAATATTTAAATAAGGCTGAATATCTTTATTTTCTGCTCACTATGACTAATGAAGAGATGCAAAAAGTCATTTTTAAGCACTTAATTAATAAAGAAAATTTATTAATTAATGAAGGTGTGGAAAAAGGTCTGCTTGATTTATTATTACCAATTTCCTTACTTTTTGAGTTAACTTGGAATCAATTTTCAGAAGAGGAAAAGCTTCTAATTTTAGGTAATAAAAATAATCCTAGAGGAAATACGATTCTTCATTCTAGTGTAACTTATCCTGGTACCTTACAAATAGTTTTAAAATATTTAACACCTAATAGAATGAAAGGAAATAGCTATTTTACTTTAAATAAAAATTTAGATAATTTGATTCATCTAGCCGCTCCCTATCCCGAAAGCTTAGAAATGATTTTTAACTGGCTGCCAGAGGAAGAACACTTAAATGCAATAAAAAGTATAAATATAGTTAAAAATACACCTCTCCATATTGCTATAAAGAACTTGGACAGTTTAAAAATTATACTGAAACGTATTCCATTGCATGAGCTTAAAGATATTTTATTTTTATCAAATGCATGTAATGAAACGCCTTTTGGCCTCGCCTGTGAAAATAATAATTTAAAAATAATTTTAAAATTATTTTTAGAAAATGATCGTCTTGACCTCCTAAAACAATATAATAAAAAAACTGGCAATATTTTTCTTGAGGATTATGCATTTTGTAACTCAAATAAAATACCTTTATTTCTTAATTTATTACCTAAAAATCAGCGTTTAGATCTAATCAAAACTCCATTTGAAGATGGTAACACTTTTTTTCATATTTATGCCCATAATCCAGCTGCTATTAACTATCTTTTTGAAGAATTTCCTGTAACACAGGCTTTTACATTATTTACCCGAGTAATACAACGAACAAGAGATACAGTTTTTCATAAGGCGGTTAATAACCCAGCAGCATTAAAAATACTTTTTGATAAGATAACCTGCGAAGAGTACTTAAAAATATTAAATTTAAGTAATCGATATAGTCATTCTTTTGTAGAATATGCTTTGAAGAGAAACTTCGATAGCTTTATATATATTTGGCAGCGCACTCCTAAAGAGCATATGTCAGAATTAATTAAAAATATTCAACAAGATTTCTTTGAAATTTTATTTCAAAATGATCAACTAGACCAGAAAAATACATGCCAAAAACTAGGAGAATTCCTTATCTCAGAAAAAATTGTCCTTCCTCAATTTATTGAAGTCCTCAACCATCAAGAGTCTTCTAAATTTTTTGAATTAAAAAAGGCTATAAATAAACAATTTGGAGATCCTTGTGATGTTTTGTATAATTTTACTTTAAATCGCAGGTAAAATTTCGTACGTATCGAGATTGCACTACTAAGCAGCGTTCATTAAGTATCGATAACGTTCATAACGTCTGCCATCCATGCTAACGGTTACTCAATCAAAAAATGGTTAGGTAGAATGGCTACACGCCAAGGAAGGTCGAGGCGCGTACTTATTACTCGCCAATAGCCAATTAAAATGCGCTTGGCTCAGCTCAATAGTGCCCTGGGCATTGCGCGGAAAAACAAATTTCCCCTTTTCCAATCGTCGATACCATAAGGTAAAGCTGTTCTCCTCATAATAAAGCGCTTTTAGTTTATCACCACCGCGACCGCGAAATAAAAATAAATGGCCACTCGTTGGTTCCATGGCTAATACATCTTTTACCATCATGGCGAGTGTATTTATCGATTTGCGCATATCGGTAATACCACAATATAAATGAATCCTTCCACTCTCCGGAATTAACATGCTTTCATCACCTGTTTAAACAAGGATGAAAAGCTATCATCCCTTACGCTTAGCTTCATGACCTAACGAATTTGGTTTGGAAAATGTAGGCTTAGTTCAACTAAGCTGTTTTCGAGTAATGAGCAGGGCGACGGTTCCGTTAGAACAACCGGTTCAAACGAGGCAATACGGTTGGTCTTCCTTGAGCTGACCGCTTTTTTATTGTCACTCTTTAGTGATTTTTTCTTTTCGTGCCAGCGATAAAGAAAGGAATTGAGCATTATGTTATTGTTCTTGCAAAATGCATATTCTTGCTGAAGT
>NZ_JNCF01000062.1 GCF_000770585.1 Legionella norrlandica
AAAAAGCCTTTTCTTTTGTTACGGTATCACTCGAAGCCAAGACGGATTCAAGGTATTTTCGTTCACGGGATAACCCGCCTAATAAGGCTATTTTATCAAGAATAGAATCAATATCGCGATCAATTGTATCATCAAGAGACTTATTGCTATTTATTTGACCTTTTGTCAGCTGATCCAGGGAGGTTAAATTCGGATTTCCCAATTTAAATAAATCCAACAGAACTTGTTGTTGATAAACCTGGTTCTTTGGTTCCTTTAATTCCTCACCCCTCATACCTAATTTTTTGATGGGTTTTCCGTTGACATCAAGTTTGGGATTACCGTCTTTATCAACTTCATAGAGGGTAAATTCTTCTTTATCATAAGGAAAATCACCAGTTCTCAATCGAGTATACGCTTCCTTTAAATCTCTACGGATCAGATCTTCACTATAGTAATAAGGTTCTCTATCCAGACTTACTATCACCAGAGGTACATCATAACCATGGTTTTCTTTGATGTATTTGGTATGCAAAGCAAGGTTAAGACGATAAAACAATTCATCCCTTGGAGCGTACAATGCTCTTATTGCTCCTTTAGTGTTTGATGCTAAAATTTCATTGTGCGCGATGGCTGCCTTCTCTTTCTTCTGCAGCTCAATAAGCTCTCTTAAGGTGATAGCGTATTTTGAGCTTTTTCTAGTCGCTTCAAGTTCGATGCGGTTTAAAGCTTGCTGATACATCTTGTTAATCTTGTGCAAAGCGTTTGGGTTATCATGAAAATGCTCTTTATAAATTTGCCATTCTTGCTGTACCAGCATTTGGCAATCCTTTAAAAAATCATCAGGAGGCTGAGCAAATTTGTTATCGAGTTTTGTTGTAAATTCTTTTAAATGCTCTTCAATATAGCGTAATAGGGCCCCACTGCTTTTATCAAGATTAAGCTTGCTCCTATCGATGGTTATGATTCCAGTTGGGTTTCGCACTGGATTATTATTTTCATCACGCTGTACTTTTAGAAGAGTGTATATTTTGTCAGTGAATACAGAAAGATCCCTTATCCACATCCTTTGGACGGTTGCCATATTCTGTGACCAAATATAACGTTGATCATGAAGATCAACCTGTCCGACATCGGAAATCACACCAATAGGAAAATAATTTGTTCTCGTATAAGAATAACCACTAAATGGAATCATTTTTCCATGAGGTGGTAATAAGGAGTACGCCATTTTTTTGGTATAAATGGTATTTTTTTCTTTTTTGCGAGAAACAGTCCATCCATCGAAGATCCTATCCTCGAAAGGAACTGGCTCTGTAATAGGCTCTTGGTAGCGCAATGGCAAAGGTTCTTTAGCAACCGTTCTTGGTATAATTTGTCCATTACGCGGATCACGGTATTTTGTAACATCAATAGGTGCTTCGGCTGTTTCACGTGGCTTGGGTGAATAGCGTTGATGAATTGGATCATTCAGCGCATTAAAAAGATAGTTGTAATCTGGAAAGGTTTCATTCTTTAATGCGGTAGTAGAAACTAATCGGACTAATGCTCGAGAGTGTTTTATCATACCTAGAGGTTCAATCTCCCCATCACTACTCACTAAAGCCTCTTCCCTGGATGTTTTTTGAGGCACTTCAACCGTTTTGAATTCAATTAATCGTTCATGATGTAGGTGTTTGTAGTCCTTTCGATTCACTTCAATTTCATATTGTCCCTTGTCGGTCAATCGAATGTTTGGAGACTCATGAAACATAATGGCATAAGTTTCTGTAAAATTTTGGGCTTGAGGTTGGGTATCAAAAATTACCTTGACAATACCTCGACTTCTATCATGTTTTACTGCAGATATTATTGGTTTGGGAGAGTTTACTTCTATCCCAGGATAAGGTGTAACAGCCTGCATCGCTTGTATCACCTTAATGGCATTTAATCGGTTGTCAATATGGCTGATATCTCCAGATTTGAGGTTTTGAAACTCAAACATTGCTTTATCATATTGCAATCGAGGGGACTGACTAAATGCCTCTGCAATCGATACGACAATTAATTGCTGGGTTAAGCGAGAGAGGTTAGTTTTATCTAAGTAAAACTCTAAATTGGGGTTTTGATCAATAGCTTTTTGACGTAACTCTGCCAATTTAGAAGAATCTTTTGCGGCCTCATAAATTGTTTTCACTTTTAATAAAATAGCCTGTTTCTTTTCTTCATATTCTTTCAGAGTAGGAATGCCAAAGGTTGTTTTCTGACCAGTTAAAGCCATCAAATCAAAACTATTGCGCATTAATTTAAAGAATGAATCAAAATGCTTTATTGCGTGGGGAGTTGGGAAGCCAGGATTCGCTAATGTTGAGAAAAAACCGGTTCCATATAATTTGGAATGCAGAATACCTATACAAGATGATCCACCTTCTTTTGAAGGGTATAACGAGTAACAGCGTACCAATTCCAATCCATGCGCCTTATTCATCATTTGAGCTTTAGCATTTGCTAAATGCCTTACGGGCCCATTAGGAAATAAAGTCTGTAATTGATATTTACCTGTTTTAATTAACTTGATCGCTTCTTCGCGAGAGCATTCTGAACCTTTATGTTGTTCTTTTTCTTTATAGATAACGTATTCAACAAATGTTTCTATTGTGCTGGGTTCTCTTCTACTTAAAGTATCTTCAATACCGGTATATCCCATTAGCTCAACAGTTATAGCATCTCTATAGGCTTCTTCTTTATTATTTTGATATAACTCTAATTGGTGATTTAGGCAGTAATTTAGATATTCTGTACCAGATTTTTTTCTAAAGTTTCGGTAAGTATCGCAACCTTGCTGCAAATTACCTGTGTCAGCCCAACCTGTTTCATCCTTTCGGCCAACCACACTAAACAGCATCATTAATTGAAGTTTTTCAAGATCTTGTTCGCTCAATGCTAGGGTTTTACTGTCATGCTCGAGGTCGTATTGATGTAATGTGGTAATGGAATAAGCAGCTCGCACGGAATGGGCCAATCCATGGTTGGGCCGATATACAATGTTCTTTACTTTTGATTTTGACTCAGCTTCAATTTGTTTAATATTAATTGAGGAAACTCCACGGTCTACAATCGCTGTGTACACCTCAAGTGCTTTTTCTTTATCCTTTTTGTGCTTCTCTAGTTCTTGTTTCTTTTGTTCTAATTCTCTATGTATTGGTTCGAGTACAATATTTTCCCTATTGTCTGTAATTTCTTTTTCAAGTTGTTCAATGCTTGATTCTATTTTAACTCGTTCTTTCTCATGTTCAGAATGTTGCGAATGGAATCGGTGCGCTAATTGAACGTCCTCATTTGAAATAATCTTCCCATCAACAGTGATATTGACGTATTTAAAAGCGTCTTTACCGCTAATATGAATCAAATTCCCATTTTCCAATTCAACTATTGCTAATTGATTAAACCAACGATCTATAATGGGGGAAATGGAATAGGGCTGAGAAAAATAATTCGCGCTCGTATATTCTACTGCATTAGCAAAACGTTGAGGGTTAATAATAGTTTTCATAAGTAAAGCTCATTATTTACACTATAATATTGAGTATAAATAACAAACAATTATGTCATTATTAAACTGATTGAAAATAAATTGTAAAGAAAGATGAAATCAGAGCATATACGGCCAACGATTACCTTAGCATGATCTGTCGGTCATTTTTCCCTAGCGCTGTATTATCAGATGGCACGGGTTTAAAAAATCTCAATGGGTTGGGTTGATCTGGTTGTTGCTTTTGTCCATCGGAATCTTCATGAAGTATTTGTGAAAATCCAGTAAGACCGTCAAGTATTAATGCATGGCAATGACTGAAAAAGTCAGTTCTTTCAGGGGTTAATTTTAATTTATCGTGAACAAGTTTCTGAAAATTAAAATCCTCAATATATTGAGCACCATACTTATTTGATAAGTAGCTCTCAAATAGATCTATTTTTTCTTTAGGGATATTAAGCGTTTCCAGAAGCTTTTTATTTTCCTCAGTAATTTCATTGATATTAATAACATAATCATCAAATGCTTCTTTGAGTAATGTTTTATTCATTAGGGTAATGTTAGATTGGAAATGGTTGCGAGCAAAATCTCTTATTTCCTCTAAAATTTTATCTTCAGTTAGGATGGAAATGAGGGGATGTCCTAAGACGGATTGGAAGAGCCTACGCTTTACGCCGGAAAAACAAGAAGGTTTATCCCCAGTTAAATCATCATATTCTTCTATTTTTCCTTTATCATTAATTCGGGTTTTATCCCAATTATGCGCACGTCCAATTAGTGCCAGTTCATCAATAAAATGATCCTGCCGGCTTGCAAGAGTGTGCTCATCAGTAGGTGGGATGGCTTCATCACAAGCTGCTACCCAAAGCAAGGAAATTAGAACTTGATACTCTTCAAAAGTTGACCACCGTTCGTTGCTTGTTTCATCAATATGCACATACTCTGCCTCGGCGTTCATCCATAGATTAGGTTTGGCAATATAACGCCAAGCGGTATGGGCTTTATGTTGATAATAAACGGTTAGCGCTTGTTGATATTCGCGTTTGCTGAGTTTCAGTTTTTGTAAATCAGCAAAATCCATTGGGAGGTTAATTTTTGTTCCCTTTGCATTGATTATTGATGCTGGGTTTTTTTCATAGCGTTGTCTTAATTGCTCACGTAAGGAATTCATGAGATTTTCGACCCCTTTTTCTTTTAGGGTCGGTTTATAGTGTCGAATCGCCTCAGCCAGGCGCCTTTGCTCTCCTCTAGTCAGGGCTGTCATAGAGGATTCACGATCTCGGGCAAGTTGTGCTAAATTTAATTGCCCATGCGATTCGGCACGGTAAAAGTCGTTTTGCTCTGCGAGTGCTCTGACCCGGGGAATATTTAGAAGAATGGAAGCTGCTTCCTGATTGCCAGTTGTTAATGCGAGTCGCAGCAATTCATTAGGTTGTCCTGCAGTGACTTCATGATGCGCTAGTGTTTTTACCGAGGGGATATTCAATAAAAAACGTATTTCATCATCTAGGGCTCGGTCATTACGACGAATTAGATTTCTGATTATGTAAAAACAGATTTTTGCTTGTTCCGGATGATTGATATCAAAAACATTATGAGGAGGAATATTTAATGCGGCACGATGAAGGGCTATGAGTTGCTCTGCAATGAATGGTTTTATAATGTTCTCACCATATTCACTCCCATGCATTTCAGCATAAGCCAGGCAACAGCTACTTTTTGAGAGTATCCATTTACTTACATCAAAGTGGGCATTTTCAGCGGCTTTACGGTAAGCATAGAAATTATCTGCCTGTACCATTTCCAGAACTAAATCTGGCGTCTTTGTTTCTAGGTGGTTTAATATCGGCCAATGCCTTTGGGCAGCTGCTATTCTGAAAGCATAGAAATTTTGCGCCTTAATCATATCCTGAATTAAGTCAGGCGCTTCTGTTTCTAAGTGTTTTAACACCTCTAGATGGCCATTGCGGGAGGCATTCTGGTATGCAGAAAAATTTACTGCCTTAATCATCCCTCGAGTTAGGGTAGGCACTGTAGTCTCTAAATATTCTAATACGTCAACATGACCGTTTTCAGCCGCTTTCCTATAAGCGTAAAATCCATTTTTGGAAATCATCTTTACAACATCGATATCGGTATGTTGTTTGGCAAACTCATCCAGTAGAACTTTGTTCCCTAAGATATTTAATAAATAAAATAAATTGTCATTACTTAACATAAGTATTTTGGCAATTTGTTGAAGTGTTAATAAATCTAAATCAGGCTGACTTAGGGCGATAGCTAACCAAGCTTGTTTTTTCAACCATTGATCATTTAATTTTTGAATGGATTTGTTTAAAAGAAAAATTAAATTTTCTTTCTTCGTCTTCATGAGAGAGAGGATACTTTCATCCAGGGATTCGCAAAATAATTCATTATCGTTCCACATCGATGAGGGTATAAGCTTTCCCTGTCGATGCCTCATCCTCTCAGCGTCCGTTTTGAATATTAGCATATTGGTCAAAATGAATCATTATGTTGCAATATTATACCATGTCAGAATTTTTATTTTAAATATAAATAATAAAATACTATTTCTGGAAAGCTCAATAAATAATCAAAATTTCTACAAAAAAAACTCATTGTTAATATTTAATTAATTTTATAGAGGTATATTTATATGAACCAAGAAGTTTAGAGCTTAATTATTTAATTATTATTAATACAAGTTGTCTATAATTACTTGCAGTGTATCAAATTAATGCTTAATGATTTTTTTGTTATATCTTGACTGCCTGTCCCTGTTTGAGGGTATGTATTTAGTTGGTTTGACAGAGTGATCTAGTAATTTAGTTATAGACAAGGGTAGTCAATAAGAGGTGCTTGGAGTTGAGAATGAGTAAATATTCTAAAGAAGTCGCTGATATATTTTCCAGTCTAGATCAACATCAAATTGAATTATTCATAAAAAAACTCAATATAGATGAAATTAAAATAGTGCAGTTAGAGGTTCTGCCAAAATTAATGGATTTAGATCGTAGACGATATCTAAAGAAAGTCCTCACCGAGTATGAGAATGAAATTTATGGACGCTCTGATAAAAGCGAAGTAATTTCAAATGCTATTCAGGAAAACAAAAGTATTAGTCATCTACTAAAATCTCTTCATGAAGATCTTAAGACAATCATTCTATCTGACTTTATTAATGATGAGGCAAGAAAACTCTTTTTGGAAAGGGCAACGGAAGATGAGTTGTTCATTATTAATCGCAAATTATTAAGCTCGACCTTAGATGCAAAAGAAAGCAGCCTATTCATAGCATTATTGAAAGAAATCGAAAAAAGAAAAGGGCAGGATCTGGATAAAGACTGGAAAGATACCTATCAAGAGCATAGCAGCCGAAAGCATGTACAACAGTTGGAATCGAATATATGGCAAAGTATTATTAAAAATATTCAACAGGCAAATTTAGAGGTAATCAGGACAAATCAAGCTGTAGTACAAAATCCAGCACCTAAAAAACCTTGGTATTCCAGAGCTTGGTCCACTATAAAAAGTGCTTTTTCCCAAATTGGTTCTTTCTTTTCCTCTTCATCTGATGAAAATTCAGCAATAAATGAGCCTCTACCTGAACCAATTAAATTATCTGTAGAAGAAACAGACAATTTGGAGAAACTGCGTATTGCCGGGGCACAATATATAGCCAATATCACAGGGGTAGTGGAAGTCGGCAAGTCAGCCGATCGTAACAGAGACCAAATTGAATTATCTATGCGATCACGCTTCGGTATGGCGCTAGCTGCACAGATGGTCGCTGCAACAGTCAATGAAAATCATAGAAAATTAATGACTACTGTGGATTCCTTAGTTAAACCCGAAGACGATAATGACGCTATTAGGAAAATGTATAAAGCGATGAGAGGGGCCACAGCAGGAAAACCAGAACATTATCCATTACGTGTAGGTAAAGAACATATTTATGCTCGTGGAGCAAACCCACATCTTGTTACTGCAATTGAGTCAGAGATCATCAGTAAGCTTGCGGAACAACCTGATGAGTACTCGCGATTTGGAATAGAGTTATCGAAAGAGGAAAGAGACAAGATCCGTCTTTACAATGAGAATATGGAGAGATCAAAAGAATTAATGCAAGTAATGCAACCAATTAGTTTTCATTGGGGAGGATATAATAAAATAAATGGACGTTACGTCAAGGTAGAAGAGGATTTTGATACAAAACAAACCGATTATGAGAACAAACTCGCATTTGCTGGTAAGTTTCTGCAAAAACAATGCTTAGACCTTAAGGATGGAGAGTCACTATATCTTGATACCGGCTTGGAAGGCCATGCTATGCAGCTTGTAATAAAAAGAATAGGAAATGAATACAAATTATCTACCTACGACCCTTCTGGGGCTTTAGAGAATACCTCCATCCGACAAGGTAATTTTTTTGGTTTCAGTCTTCTTGGGTTATTAAAATTAAATGGCTTGCGTGAAAAAGGAATGAGAAGGAACGCTTATACCTTTACTGTACCTCAAGATCGGCTGCAATCTACTCAAGGCTTAGATTATCTAACTTATTTAATACGTACTAATACAATGGCTGGTTGGGCGCAATCCAGCATAGAATTAGATATCGAGCACACCTCAATGACCCAACGAGAAGATATGAGCTTCTTCGAGAGATTCAGTGCTCTCAACAATGCTTCTAAAAAATATAAAGTTTACATGGAAAAATTTGCTTCAATTGCATCTCCAGATTCTTCCCCCTATTTTGAAGAAGTGCTACAACGCCCTCAAAATACCCAAAATTGCTTTGCAAAAAAGGCCCAGTCTTGTCAACTGTATGAGTTAGGAAAAGCAACCTATAAAAAAGTCAGACTGGCTGTATTAATGGAGCAGAGAGAGAACCTGATAAAAGAAGCGTGCGGGAAACTGGCAGCAGAAGAGGTAGGTAGCAGCTTTGTGCCTCCTGCCTATATACATATGATTGAAACTATTGAACCACAATACCTTTCTCCATCAGAATTATATGAAGCATCCACACGGTTATCTGAGTTAGGGGAACCTCCTTCACCTCAATATTATCAAAAATATTTTACAGCTTTAATTGAAGTCAGGAGCAAACTGACAAATGCTGATGAGGAGGCGGATGTAGAGGCTAACGAATTAGCTATAAAACGAATCAATGACAAAATTGCTCAGCATGCTAAAGAGCTCTATTCATTGTTGAGTTCAGCACGTCCTCCTAGGGAAGATGAGATTAAAAGTATATTTTCTCCTGAGGTATGCAGTGGGGGATACGATTGGGGCTCTGGTGTAATGCCTCTCAAACAAGATCCGGGTGGAAGTTATGCTACTGCATTACAGTATTTATCAGATTATTCCTCTGCTCAGGCTTGGAAATCAATAATTCAGATAATAAACCATCAAATTAAAAAACTCAGTGTTAATGAACGATCTCTTAACACTACAAAGGATAGATTACCTCATGCCAGTTATAGAAAAGCCAGAACAGTAACTTTGAACGATTTAGAGAACGCCAATATTGTTAATTTTACCAAGGGATTTTATAGAAAAGATGAGGTAAAAGTAGAAATAAATATTGCAGGTAAACGATACGAAATTGATAAGAAAACTTTTTTCAAATTGGTAGTAAAAAATAAAGAGGCGTTAACCAATCCTAAGGTTATGGGCCTTTTAGACTATCTTCGTAATGCTTCACAAGAAATTGAGGAAAGATATAAGAAGAACGTCTATCCTGCCCAAAGCGAAGCGTTTGAACACAAATTAGATCAACAGATAAAGAAAGCAGAAGAAGCAAGAATAGAAGCTATCAGCAGATTTTATGATAGCCAAAATCAATTAGAAGAAATGCTTCTTCAATACGATAGAGATATTGCTTCAATCACAGACGAAATTACAGTTGAAGAAGAGTGCATAGGTGATGGAAAAAACTCAGTAAAACTTAGAAATTTAAAATCACGCCATGATTTATTACAACAAGAAAAAAAGCAAGTTCATGACCTACATATTTATGTCTCAACTAAAATTCAAGAACTTAATGGGGAAAAAGAGGGATCTGCACTATTTAAAATTGATCAGGCTATACAGACATTAGAAAAACTGAGAACCAATACTGTTGATGTCCAATCTATCAATGCTCGAAATCAAATCTTTATAAAAACACAACTTGAGCTTGAACGAGTTGAAAAAACATCAGGAAAGATGATTGAAGATCTTGAAGACACTAAAGTAGAACAAGAAATTAATGAGCGAATTCAAAAAATTAATAAGTATAGACAAACAGTGATTAAGAATTACTTACAAACCAATGCAGAGTATCAAATATTAGATGAATTATCGACAGGAAGAATGGGAACGGAGAAAGACCGCAACCGAGATATGTATCTCCAAAAGGCATCAGAGCGTATTGCATTTTTAAAACAAGGCAAAAATACATTTTTGACAGGTTCTGTATTTTATGAAATTCAACGGTTAAATCGAAAACTTAAAGCTCAAGTTGAGGAAACAGTCGAGCGCAGAGTGATATTAGGCACCGACATATCTGATGCAACAGCATTAAGCTCATTTGAAAGTGCTCATGATGAGTACGCCAAGATGGAAGAGCAAGCCCAAAAATACAGTAGAGAGCGTCTTCCTGAGGCAATTAAAAAGGCTTGGGTTCAAGAGATGTTTGCCATCTGGTTACAGTATGAAAGTCCGGAGCTTTTATATAAAATTCAAGGTGCGCCGAATGCTGTTAACCAGGCATTTCATCATTTTATAGAGCAAAAAGCGAATATTAAATATGGGGCGCTTAGAGAAGCAAACTATCCTATTGAGCTTAAGACGATGGAAGATTTAGAGCAAATGGGGTGGAAACCTATAAGCGATAAGGAAATAGAGCAATATCGTGAGACGCGCAAGGAAAAGGCTCTTTTTATCTTAAAGCGCTTTAAAGAAGCAATGGGCATTGGTGGGTCTAAACCTAAAGAAAAAGACCAATTATCACAGGTAGTTGTGCTCACACATAAAGATTTGGAAGCACAACATGACACTGTTCTGCAAGTTAAAGATTTTGTTCCTCCTGAGGTGGTATTCTTATCACAATCTGAAAGAGAAGCATTAGATGGAAGCACCTTAACGTTTTTACGCAAAAACCCTATGCCCGCTGTCGAAGGAGTATTGCAAGAACAATGCACTCTCTACTTTGATCACGTGCTCAATTATTTGCATAAACTAAGAGGGCATAATGGCTTAGAGAATAAAGCACAACGCATTAGCGAATTCTGTCATACCGCGGTAAAGCAGATTTTTAACTTACCCTACTCCCCACCATCTAAACTGGTAATAGAGATTGCCAATGCCATAGTGGATCGTTATCGCGATGATGAAAATTCTATCAGTAATTCTTTCTTGAAATTAGAAAATAATGAGCGGATACACCTTTTAACGTCATTAATCAAATTGAGCTTATCGCAAATTGTTGTGACAGAGGAGCATAAGACAAAGGTCGACACAGCATTTTATTCGACCCTAAAACAATGGGAACGGCTGATTGTGCCTGTTGATGAGGCGATATCGCGAAAATTGGCATGCTTGGAGCCAGGTGGTGCCGAGCCTCAGGACGTAGATTTATTAGGATTAATCAATGAAGTTGATCTGGCACTGCATGAGTCCCCTGTTAGTCTCGAAGGCTTACACGAAGGGCAAAAAGGACTACAAATTGCTTTGATGGCCTATGGTAAAGAAAAAGGGGTAGACAAGGAGCTACGTAAATTAGCAGACCGCCTAGGTATGCGTAATCGCGACGCGTTGTTAGCACATCAATTTATTCATTATTATTCTGATCGTAAACTTCTTCTTTCAAGTGATGGGATCAATAGTACACAAGGTCGAGAACTTTTTTCCAGAGCGCTATTGGATGCATTTCAACATGCCACAGTGACTGAAAAGCATGATCTTTTGAATTTTATTCAGAAACTGCAATTGGACGATGAAAATGAGCCATGTAAGCTTAAAGTACCACATGAAGCGTTTGTCGATGAGATCTTAATGCGGTGCGCGAATATCGCTCCGGCACTATTCCAAGAACATATTGAGATGAAGTCTTATGATGCTCATGCAACGCAATCATTTATTGCCAGGTTAACTGATGAATCCAGTGAGGATGGGGTTGATCGGCTATTGGGATTTGCAAAAGAGATTAATTTGTTGACCCTAAAAATTGAGAATGCGCTTCTTCAAGAACCTGTAGAAAGAGAGGTGGTAGATCAACTTTATGCCCAATTAATTTGTGCCAATTTAGCCTATCAGTTAATTGTTGATCAGGCATCTGAGAAGGTTCTTGCCAATCTTAAAGAGAATTTTGAATACACACGAGAGATGTCTTTAGTACAAGCTAATATCAATCAGCACCAAGAACATCTTGTCGAATTCTCCAGGTATTTAAATGCCAATAAGCGTGCTACACAGTTTAATGCCATTTTTAATGAGTATGCCCGTAAACAAAAATTTGATGGAGTCAATGTCACACTTACTGCTACGTCTCCATTAGACATCCCTGGTTTTATTAATTTAGGAGGCAATAAGAGCCTAGATGTGTTACATGGGGTTATTTATATCGGTAACAATAAACTGGGTGTAATGCCAGTCTATATCCAATCCCATATCGCTTTGCAGGAGTTAGGGATTCATAATCTTCCTTTCAAACCACAAGAGGGGAGCTATGCTTATGTAGAAGGCACGGAAGTCAAAGCTTCTATCACGAAAAAGGGGGGTGATCTCATTGTTCAAAGAGAATTAAGGCTCCTAGATGGCGATATGGCAATGTTGCAATATATTGCTCCTGAAAAGATGGATTCTGTGCCAATAGCTTTAAAGCAAAGATTGAATGCTGAGCACTTTTTCATTGATTTAGAGGGCACGATACATGCGTATACCTCTGATTTTAGGCCAGTCTTACAATTAGAACATCAAGATGAGGTGTGGCGAGGTTTTATATTAGACCATCAAGGCAATAAGGCCCCTGTAAATCTTGATAACAAAGGTGACATTTCCATGGTTAAGGATTTGTCACAAGTTATTCCACAAGATGAACTGGTCTGTATGGATGAAAAGACGGTTTACATTCCTTCCATCGCGAAGTACGTTGTTCGCACTGAGAAGAATGAATATCTTATGGTAGAAAGTCTTGCTGACGGTGCCTCAAAAAAGCATTTACAAATTACTGAGCAAGGAAGTGCGTTTACCACAAGGGAATTGAATGATTCGGAGATAGAAGAAAAAGAGAGGCTAGAAGATAAAATCAACGAATTGCAAGAAAGGCTTGCTGGGATCACAACATCCGATTTAGTGAGCAGCCAGTCTCGCAGCAAGCTTAAGAAGCAAATAAAAGATTGTGAGTCGCGAATAAATGAAATCACGGTACCAGAATATTTTGTATTTATTCCTGATTCAAAACAGATTAAAGTTCTTGAACAAGAGCAGAGACGGTTAAGGGAAGTGATGCAACAAGCCTATGTTGTCTTTAAGGATGGAGAAAAAGACAAAGGACGGCTTGCAGTGAATTATGAAAAGGCGAAAGAAGCTTATTTACAAAATAAGAAAGCATTGCAAAAAGCATATGATTCAGCAACATATCTCCGTACCTTTGATGCCAAAGAGGGCAGTATCCACGCTAAAGATTTCCAAAGTATTCTTCATGTAGGCTTAATCCCAGGGAAAACCACGGTGTTAACCCAATTACTAGGTACCCATGTACTGAAATCTCCATTAAAACCTAGTGAGTTAGAAGATTTAAGAAACCTCAAAGAACACTTTATAAGTAGAGAAGACCCTACTAATGAAGATCGTATTGCCCGAATTATGTTGATTGGAACGGAACTGCATCATCATATACTAGAACGGGGGCTTTATGTTACTGGTAAATTGGCTGATTGGGATAGGAGCGCTTACAAAGCTTTATTAGGTGAATTTGCTAATGAAGCAAAAGAAGCCAACAGGTTATCTGTAGTGCTTCCCCTAGATCAATTTAGAGAGTTATGGAGCGCACTCGAGTCTGAGTTTGCCACAGATCAGGAGTTGCAAGGATTATTTACTAAACCGGTTGCATTAGTTGAAACAGGGGAAAGAAAACCGATAAACATCAATACAAAGACAACCAGTATGCCTATTGAAATTTTAGGTAGTCGTACTTTAATTCAATTTAAACCCCATAGCAATCTGAGTACACTCATTGATCCAGAGCAAGTTGCGCTTGGAGAGCGGTTACACGGTTTAGAGGAGTTTAGAAAGTCCATTGATGCCCAAGAAGAAGGTTATTATTATGAAAACTATGGTTTGTTTCAAACCAATACACTGGAGGCATTATTTGGTGTTACTGCCAAACATGCAGGCATTGGTGGATTGACGAAAGAGCATGTTGCGGGATTATTTAAGTTAATGCATGCGGAGCGATGGATAGGTGATATTGCTGGTGAAGGTTTGGAGAAGTACCAACAATTAACGCGCCATCCCAGTGAGTTTTATTCTGCTGCGAAAATTACAGGTTATCTGACTGAACTTGGTTTTGAACGCAGTCAAATCCGCGATATTTCAGAGCGACTGGAAATATTCTTGTATCAAACGGCTGTTAGTGGCGGCAGCTATTCAATAAAAGATGATGACGCTTTAGAAGAGTTGAAGCGCAGGGTCACCGAGAATCAGGAAAAATGCAATCTTGAGTATCTGCAAGCTTTAGACAAAATTGAATCAACATTGGCCAAAGCTTCTTCAGAAATCAGTGTTACCGATTTGAATGCAGCTTATCTTCTAAACGATTATCGCAGCATTCTTTCAGCGTTTCCCGAAGAAGGGCGTGCTCAAGTGGAAATTATTTTCACTAATGGCATGACCCGGATGTTGTTTTATAAAACTGAGTTAGATCATTTAAATGATGTGCAATGTGCTTTCCCTTCAGATAAAGATGATGAAACTGCCAAAGCGATTAAAACTGCCCAGGCCATTGCAATGTTACATACTCGTAGAAACTATCAATTAGACAAACTTCTTGAGTCTGAACTTCCGTTAGATGAGAGTGCAAAGAAAGAAGACGTCTTGAAAGTTGAAGAAGAGCGCAAAATGCAGCGTGCTTTTTTACTGTTTGAATCTGAATTTGGCCATCGTTGCAATGCCCGTCAAGTGAATATATTCCGAGGTCTACTGCTAGATGAGGAGACAAATCCTGATAAGATTGATTCAGCACAGGCACGGATGGGATTTGGTAAGACGACTTTACTGCCATTAATTGCATTATATAAGACAGGCAATAAATTGGTTCGGTTTATCGTGCCCAAGTCTGCATTGGAAACGAATACATCAGATATGTCAATCACGCTGACGAACATTATGGGGCGTCGTGCGATCAAAGATGATTTTCAACGTTATCGTATAGCAACAGATCCGGAACCTAAAATGGGAGAGGCCAGTCCTCGCTTAAAATCATTGCGAGATGCCAAGGCAGACTTGCAAAAGAGGCTCGTTTTGTATCGAAGGGTAAGAGAGAATCGCGAAGTTTTAGTACAAGCGCCTAATGTACGGAACTCCATGGAGTGCCAAGCCAAGATTTTCTTAGATATGTTGCTGAAAATTATGGATGAGCCGGAGCAACAAAAAGAGCTCATGGAATGTATCGCTTTACTTAATGAAATTCGTTCAATGCCTACGATTTCTGTATTTGATGAGCTGGATGCGACTCAAGATCCCACCATCACGGACGTGAATTACACTTCTGGCGAAAAAGTTGCGCTTGATGCGGCAGAAATTTATCCGTTAGAGGTAATTACGCAAACAATTGGTACTACAGAAGATAAATCAGTTACGAATTTGGGTAAGGTCTTACTTGAGCAATTTGATATTGAGGATGCTGATAAAAGTATTTTAAACTATATTACGTCTTTGCAAGTCAAACAACCTTCCTCAGTGACCCCGACAAACAGTACTGAAATTTATTTAATCAGAGCGATTCTTACTGATCCGGTTATGCTGAGTATTTTCACTGAAAAGCAACCGGGGACTGATTTTGGTGTTTGGTTTGAGAATGCAAAGGATGGATCAAGACTATATGATTATGATGCGCTTAAAACGGGGCGAGAGGATTTATCAAGAACTCCTTTGTTGATAGCTATTCCTTATTCTGCAGCAAATACCCCAAAACCTCAGGGTTCAAGGTTTGATAACCCCGAAGTAACTGCAATTACCACCCTGCTGTATTATCTCGATTCAAGAACAGAGCTTAATGAAATTCCTCATTTGGAATTTCTAATTGACTCTTTCAGAAAAGGTCTTGGTGAGACACTGTTTTTAGACTCATCTGGAAAACATCTTGACCCTGAGTTTAAGACTCTTTTTGAAGATATTAAAGAATTAGCATCGATAGAAGATCCGTTGATTCGTAATGAAGAACGAGCAAAATATTTTGCAACATTGGAGAAACGCATTAAAGAAAGAACAATCTCTCCAAATGCATTTCGCAAGATGTTGGCACGCACTATCATTCAAGAGCAAGTTAAATTTGATGCTGGAAAAGCAAACAGCAACCGCTATGAGCAAGGAACACCAGAGGATACTGTGATTGGCTTTTCAGGAACTGCTGGCGATACCTCATCTCATTTTAAAGAAAGCAGGCTTGACCCAGCTGCCGATGGAAATATGACTTTGGGGATTATGGGGCGAAAAGATTGCCAAGAAACGATTTCTTTAGATACAACCAGTTTTGCAGCTACAGGAGAAGATTATACTACCGCGCTTATTAAACAATTAACGAGGTCTTTTACAACTAATCCTAATACCAGAACACTGATTGATGTAGGTGGTTTATGTAAAGCCTCTAACCGTGCTGTGGCTAAAGAAATCGCTCTTCAATTAAAAAACCAGGGCAGCCCGCTGAGGGGAGTCATTTTTTATGATGATGTGACTAATACGAAAAAGCTTTTGGTTTTAGGCGCTAAAAATAAGGAAAAAGTGGTAGATTTAACTCCCAAGATGGTAGCCGAGTCTGATCGAAAAGGCAGTTATTTTACCTATTATGACCAAAGTCACTCACGTGGTGCCGACATCAAACAAATGGATGGGGCTCATGCGATATTAACTTTAAATTTCACGGTTACGAATAATGACTACAAGCAAGCCATTATGAGGATGAGGAAAATTGTCGATAAGGCATTAGGCCAATCTTTCTCCACTGCTGTTCCTGAACAGGTACGCAAGCAAATTATCAGCGACTTGCAGCTCGATGGATGTACCCTCCATTTGATGTCTGAATTACCTCCTGATGATGTTCTTGAGAAATACAAAGGCAGTTACATTGTTTACAGAAATAGCGAGAACGGAGATAAGAGTCTGTTTTGAATATTAAATCAGATGGAAGGGCTGAAAGAGTCAGGATTAATAATTCTCTGCAATTTGACAAAGATCTTGCCAGGATTACAAAACAAACTAGTGGTTCGGTGCACCTAAGTGATAGCCAAGTCAAAACATTGATAACATCAAATGGAGGTC
>NZ_JNCF01000017.1 GCF_000770585.1 Legionella norrlandica
CTACCAAGCGTGCAATCATCATGCTGCAGACACTATTGGATGTCACATTAACCATTGTAGCATGGGATCAATGATAATACTGATGGCGGCTACTGCAATTAATACGGAGGGGGGGAAGCCATAGACTGATAAAATTAATAATTCACCAAGCATCCCACCACTTGGAATAGCACCCATGACTGTTCCTACTAATAGGGAAACGCCAATTGCCGTGAGTAGTACAGGTAGGCTGGCAAAAGGCAAATGGAAAATCCCAAATAAAAAGGCAATTTTAAATACACCGCCTATTACCGATCCGTCTTTATGGATGATGGACCCTAATGGGATTGTTGTTTCATAAATTTCTGAAGGAACACGCATGGCTTTTGTTGCCATTAAATTGGCAGGAATGCTGGCAGCACTACTGCAAGTTGCAATTGAGGTTATTGTTGGAAGAAAAATATTTCTCCAAAATAATAAAATGCCTTGTGATCTTCCCGCAAGATAAGCATATCCTGTTAAAGCAAGAAAGAAGTAGAGCAGTGTAGATGCATAATAAAGTATGGCGATGCGTAGATAACTTTCCATTAACTGAGGGCCAATTTCACTGACTAATACTGCAAAATAGGCAAAAAAGCCAATAGGGGCATAGTACATAATTAGTTGAAATACATACATAAATACTTCTTCACCTGCTTTTAAGAAGGAATGAAACATTATTCCTTTGCCTTTGGAGTGAGCGACAGCTAATCCCACAAAGACTGAAAATAGAATCAGGGCTAGAATATGTTCATGTGAGAATAATTTAGGAAATTCAGAAACAGTAAATATGTCAATAATTTGGTTTGAGATATTGATTGAGGAAAGCTGTTTGGGTGTTTCCAAAGATAAAGACACACCATGCGCAGGAGGAAAGAGTAAAACTATAAAAATAGCATAGAGAGAGGCTAGGATTCCTGTAAATAGGAAGACAACTAACATGGAGTAAAATATTTTGCCTAGTTTTCCAAAGGAACCTGTTCTTGCAATAGCGGAAGATATACTAAAAAAAATGAGAGGAACAATAGTCGTAAAAATCAAATTAAGGAAAATATCACCTAATGGCTTTAACCAGGCTATGTTTTGTCTGAAAAAATAACCTGAAAGGCCTCCAAACACGATGGATAAAATTAAAATGATTGGGAAGGTGTAGGATTTAAGAGAGTTAAATTGAGTAGTCACTAAAGATATCCTTTCTTTTAAATTGGGTCTAGAGCTAAAATTCCAATCACCTCGCTAATATAGGTTGAGCAAAATGCCCCAACCTATATTTAGCACAAAACATAGCTTATCTGATTATCAATCAGATTGTTAAGCCCAACTCATTTGATCATAATGATTCAATCCTGATTTTATGTTGCAATAGCTTTTCTCTTGCAAGTTGAGCTTGAGCTAATTTCTCTTGCTCTTTAGTGATGATTTCCGCGGGTGCTTTATCAGTAAACTTAGGGTTATTTAATTTACCTTGAGCCAGATCAATGTCTTTATCCAGTTTGGCGAGTTCTTTGCTCAACCTTGACAGCTCTGCTGCTTTATCAATTAAATCGGCCATAGGTATCAGCAGCTCAATTTCTCCTAACACTGCTGTTGCGGAAACAGGTATTTTATCATGAGGATTTAAATAATTAATATGATTGATTTTACCAAGAGTTTTTAGAATTTTTTCATATTTTACAATACGCTCTTTTAACTCGGGAGTAATATTGCGCACATGTAAAGGTATTTGTTTGGCAGGAGAAATTGACATTTCACTACGGATTGTTCGCAGGGATTGAATTGCTGATTTTAACCAATCCAATTCTTCTTCGATTAACGGATTGATGAATTCTTCACTAACCTTGGGATAAGCACTTAACATAATACTGTTCCCATTTTCACTAGTAAATTTTGTAGTTTTTTGCCAAATTTCTTCAGTAATGAATGGCATTAAAGGATGTAGGAGCTTCAATATTTGATCCAGAACATGGATTAAAGTTTTTCGAGTACCTCTTTTCATCGCGCTTAACGCTTCTTCATCTTGTAATATGGGTTTGGATAACTCCAGATACCAGTCACAATATTCATGCCAGACGAACTCGTAGAGTGTATTGGCTAGCAGATCAAAGCGATAGGTTTCAAAATAATAGTGGACTTTGCTGATGGTGTTTTGTAGTCGTGATAGTATCCATTGATCGGCAGGGCTATATTGAAACGCTCCATCTCCAAAATCAATTTGCTCCTCATCCGTGTTTAGTAAAACATAGCGTGCAGCATTCCATAATTTATTACAAAAATTTCTATACCCTTCTACCCGGCCAATATCAAAACGGACATTACGACCGGTAGAGGCGAGAGAACAGTAGGTAAATCGTAGTGCATCTGTTCCATACGCACTAATCCCTTCGGGAAATTCCTTGCGTGTTGCTTTTATAATTTTCTCACGAACAGAATTCAACATGAGATTAGAGGTCCGTTTGGCTATTAAAGAATCCAGATCAATTCCATCGACAATATCCAGGGGATCCAGGACATTACCCTTGGATTTTGACATTTTGTGACCTTCGCTATCACGAATCAGACCAGTTATAAAAATTTCTTTAAAGGGAATTTTTCCGGTAAACTTCAACCCCATCATAATCATACGGGCGACCCAGAAAAATATAATATCAAATCCAGTTACTAATATAGAAGTAGGGTAAAATTGTTCCAGTTCTGGTGTTCGCTCAGGCCAGCCTAAGGTTGAAAATGGCCATAATGCTGATGAGAACCATGTATCCAAGACATCTTCGTCTTGCTTTAAGGGAGTATTTTCGTCAATATTATACTTAAAGCGGACGTCATTTTCGCTGTAGCCTACATAAGTATTTCCATGGGTATCATACCATGCAGGAATTCTATGACCCCACCAAAGCTGGCGACTTATACACCAGTCTTCAATATTATCCATCCACTGAAAGTAAGTTTTATCCCATGTATCAGGAATAAACCGAATGTCTCCTTTTTTTACCGCTGCGATGGCTGGTTCTGCTAATGGTTTGGTTTTAACATACCATTGATCAGTGAGTAGGGGCTCAATAATGACATTGGACTTTTCACCTCGAGGTACTTTTAATTTATGAGGTTCTGTTTTAATCAATAAGCCTTCATTTTCCAAGTCTTTGAGGATTTGTTCTCTGGCTACAAATCTATCCATCCCTTGATATTTTAAAGGAGCATTTTTATTTATAGTCGCTTTTTTAGTTAATATATTAATTTGAGGTAATTGATGACGTTTACCTACTTCATGATCATTAAAATCATGTGCAGGAGTAATTTTTACACAACCACTCCCAAATTCTTTATCGACATACTCATCTGCAATAACAGGTATCGTTCTATCACACAATGGAAGATGAACATGTTTTCCTATGAGATGTTTAAAGCGCGAGTCATCAGGATGAACTGCAACAGCAGAGTCCCCGAGCAAGGTTTCAGGACGTGTTGTCGCTACTACCAAAAATTCTTCAGAATCCACAACAGGATAGCGTATATGCCAAAGAAATCCATCTTCCTCTTCAGAAAGCACTTCAAGATCCGAGACCGCTGTACCTAATTTGGGGTCCCAATTGACGAGACGAGTTCCTCGATAAATAAGACCTTCTTCATAAAGTTGTACGAATACTTTTTGAACAGCTGCAGATAGCCCTTCATCCATAGTGAAACGTTCACGGCTCCAATCGACAGAAGCCCCTAAACGCCTCATTTGTTGAGTTATGGTATTGCCAGATTCATTTTTCCATTGCCAAACTTTTTCCAGAAATTGTTCACGAGTTAGATCTTTTCTAGATATTCCTTCTGCTTCTAATTGACGTTCAACAACAAGTTGAGTGGAAATACCAGCGTGATCGGTGCCTGGTTGCCATAATGTCTTATCTCCAAGCATACGGTGGTATCTGGTAAGTGCATCCATTATGGTATGCTGAAAACCATGCCCCATATGAAGACTTCCTGTGACATTAGGTGGTGGAAGCATGATGCAAAATCGCTTACCTTCACCTCGAGGTTGAAAGTAATGATGATTTTCCCATTTCTTATAAATTGCTTGTTCTATTGTTTCGGGAGAATAGGTTTTATCCATCATCGTTTGTAGCCTATGTTGGTAAAAATTCTGAATTTTATCATAGAGTATGGGAATTTAGCCATTTTAAGATTCAGGACATTTTAAGATTCAGGACAGCAGGCCAAAATCACACTAGCCCTTTCCCCAAAGGGGCTAGGGCATTTATGGTTCTTCTGAAATCTGCCATTGGCAGAACTCGCTAGAAAGTTATGATTGTGAGGAAATCTTTAAAAATTTTCATAAATATTGAAAATGAAAATTAAGCTACCTCAGCAGGTTCATTGGGTTTATGCCTATGATCTTCAGCAATGTAGGTATATAAGGTCGGTACTACAAACAAAGTGAAGCAAGTACCAACTAATAAACCAGTTGCAATAACCAGACCTATATCAAATCGACTTACTGCTCCAGCACCGCTTGCGATAAGGAGCGGTATTACACCAAACACCATCGCTGCTGTTGTCATTAATATGGGGCGCAATCTAATTCCTGCAGCTTCTTCGACTGCGGCACGTTTATCAAGATTTTTCTCACGTTGTAAATGATTGGCAAAATCCACTATTAATATTCCATGCTTACTAATAAGCCCAATTAAAGTAATCAAACCAACCTGAGTGTAAATATTAATTGTAGCAAGACCTAAGTTAAGCGGAATTAAGGCGCCACAGATAGACATTGGTACGCTGATTAGAACAATCAGAGGATCTCTAAAGCTTTCATACTGAGCTGCAAGAACTAAAAAGATAACAATAATTGCAAAGAGGAAGGCGAAAAGGAGCGCACTGCCTTCCTGCATAAATTGTCTGGATCCTCCTCCATAATCATAAGTAAATCCTTTGGGTAAGACTTCTTTTGCCGCTTCTTGTAAAAACGCCAAACCTTGGCCCAAGGTTTTACCGGGCGTCATTACTGCTTGAATTGTGGCAGAATTTAATTGTTGGAAATGAGTTGCTGCATTAGGCTGTGTTTTTTCAACAGGGATAACGACAGTAGATAGGGGAACCATTTGCCCATTTAATGTTTTAACATAGATGTTGCCTAATTGTTCCGCAGTAAGACGAAAATTACGTGCAAGTTGTGGAATGACCTGATAGCTGCGGCCTTCCAAATTAAAATAATTAATATAATTACCGGAAAGGGCGCTAGTTAAACTACTCCCTAATGCACGCATATCCAAGCCCATTTCTGAAGCTTTAGCGCGATTAATATCAAATTCAACCTGAGGTTGATTAAATTTTAGAGAGTTATCTATATAAATAAACAGACCACTATTTCTAGCTTTTTCAGTTAACTTATTAGATACATCCATCAAACTTTGGAAATCATTGGTTGTCTTAACAACAAATTGCACTGGAGGACCACCGCCACCTCCCGGTAGAGGGGGTGGGATAATAGCAAACGCATTGAGTCCAGCAACTTGAGATAATTTTTTCTGGAGTGGTTCTTTTAAATCAAATTGACTTGTTTTTCTTTGGTCCCATGGTTTTAGAACCATACCTGAGATAGGTTGACTCATGTTTACGGTAAAGTAGTTCTCTGCTTCAGGAAAACTTTTATAAATCGCATCAAAAGGTTTTGTAAAGGCTTCTATATAATTTAAAGTGGCATATTGGGGGGCTGTCGCCATAACAAAAAAGAAACCTTGATCTTCATCCGGGGCTGTTTCAGCTGCTGTATTAGTGTACAAATAGGGCAACATTAAAATAACGACCCCTGCAAACAGCAGCATAATTTCGCGAGTGTTTAACAAACTATGGAGTGCTCTCTGGTAAATGTTTTTAAGTTTGTTAAAAAGATCATCTAAAAAAAGAGAAAATTTCCCACTGGAAGCTTCTTCCGATAGAATTTTGGAGCACATCATAGGAGATAATGTTAACGCAATGATTCCTGAAATGATAACGGCACTTGCCAGTGTAAAAGCAAATTCTTTGAATAACGCGCCAGTTAAGCCCCCCATAAATCCAATTGGTGCATAAACAGCTGCAAGCGTAATGGTCATGGCGATAACTGGTATTCCAATTTCTCTGGCCCCTATAATTGCCGCTTCGAAGGGAGTTTTTCCTTCTTCTAAGTGTCTATGCACATTTTCTACGACTACAATGGCGTCATCCACTACCAATCCTATCGCCAACACAAACGCAAGAAGGGTCAGTAGATTAATACTGTATCCAAGCATGAGCATTAATGTGCAAACACCTATCAAGGATAGCGGGATGGTAATTACAGGGATAAGAACTGAACGAATAGATCCTAGAAACAAAAAGATAACAATAATAACAATGACTGCCGCTTCAATGATAGTTTCCATTACTTCGTGAATTGATGCCCGTATGAACGCTGTAGCATCATATACGATGGTGCCGCTTAATGAAGGTGGGAACTCTCTTACAATTGAAGGGAAAAGTTTCCTCGCATCATTGATCACTGTCAGTGGGTTAGCGGTTGGTGTTGGAGTAATGGATATAAAGACAGCTTTTTTACTATTAAAAGTAACTGAGCTGTCATAATTTTGCGAACCTAACTCTACTTTAGCTATATCTCGAAGCCTTATGATCGAACCTTTATTACTTCTTACGATAAGTTTTTGGAATTCCTCGACATTATTCAAATCGGTTTTAGCGGTCAAGTTGATTGCGACGTATTCACTTTTAGTATTCCCAGCAGCCGTGAGAAAATTATTGCTGGCTAAGACTGCGGAAACATCTGCAGGAGTGACATTAAGGGCAGCCATTTTAATTGGATTCATGAATATTCTCATGGAATAGGTTTGTCCGCCTAAAATCTCAGCTTTTGCAACACCATCCACAGTTTGCAGCTGTGGTTGTACAACTCGGGTAGCGTAGTCAGTAATTTGTTGGGGTGTCATATCCTTACTGTCTAAACTGATGTACATTAATGCTGTTGATGAGTCTGATTTTTTCAAGATGACTGGTTGCTGTGACTCTTTAGGTAACTGGTTGAGAGTCTGTTGTACTTTACTCATGACATCTGTAAAAGCGACTTGAGGATCAAAATTTAATTTAATATTTAAAGTGATGGTACTTAGTCCCTGTTGGCTGGTCGAAGTCATGTAATCGATCCCTTCAGCACTGGCAACAGCACTCTCGAGAGGAGTTGTAATGAATCCAGCTATCAGTTCAGCATCAGCGCCTGGATAACTGGTCATAATAGTGATTACTGTATTATCCATTCGGGGATATTGGCGAATTTGCATTTTATATATGGAATTTATTCCGAATAAAAAAATCAGCATGCTGACCACAATGGAAAGAACCGGGCGTTTGATAAAGAGATCTGTAAATTTCATAAATTATCCTGCTAAAAAACTGACCAAACTCCAAATTTTGGGTAAAGAATAATAGACCTTAATCATGGCAATGTTGTCATTGGCTTGTAAGTTCGATGCGCCACCTTGAAAATGTCTTAGCCGCACATGGAGTATTCCATATGGTTTAAGAATTAAATTGCCAACATTCGCTACTGTCCTAACTTATCTGGGCTAATTTCAGTATCAAGGTTAACACTGTTATTAATAACAACAGGTGTGCCGTTTTGTAATTTTAAATCGCCGGTGCTTACAACTAACTGACCAGCTTTAATGCCTTTCTTAATAACAGTGTAATTTCCCTGCTGTTCTCCAGTAACTACGAATACTCTATTTACCACCAATTGATCGGTGCCATCTTTATTTTTCTTTCCTTCTTTATTTTTTTCAATGATATAGACCGCGTTTCCATAGAGGCTATAAGAAATAGCTGTGGATGGTACTATAATTGTGTTAGGTTCTACGGGTTGATCTACTTCAATAGATGCAAACATACCTGGTATAAATACAAATCTCCTTATTTTATTTTGTTTGTTCAATTCAGAGTTGCAAGTAACAATTATTTTATCTCCTCTCACTTGTTTGCGAGTTTTAATAAGAGGTGATTTGGTTGGATCTTTAATAGCCTCAGCTGGGCAATTAGGCAAAATTGCCTGTACTTGAATATTATGAGTGGTTAAATCTACTTTAGAATTTACAGCATGAATAGTTCCCTCAAAAATTACATTAGGAAATTCTTCAACAGTAAATGATATAGCCTGATTAAGATGAATGCGTTTGTAGTATTGTTCTGGTAAATAAAATTCCAGGTATAAGGGATCTAATGATTGTAATGAAACTATGGATGTTTGTCCTGGAGTGACATATTGGCCCAGATTGACCTGGCGAATTCCTAAACGACCTGAGAAAGGAGCTCCTATGTGTTTCTGTCGAATTTGTGCTTGAATTTGTTCTACTTTCGCTTGGGCTTGCTGTAAATTGGCTTTTGCCTCATCAACGCTAGAACTTGGAGTAGCGCCGCGCTTAAACAAATCAGTTTGGCGTTTGTAACTGAGCTCCTTGAGCGTTAACTCGGCCTGGTTAAAGTTAAGCAAGGCTTGATCAATACTGTCATCAATGGTAATGAGCGGTTCATCCTTTTCGACATATTGACCTGATTCAAAATGAATTTTGATCACATTACCAGATGCTTCAGAGTTGACTTCCACTCCATTAATTGCAATGAAATTCCCTACCGCGTCGATAGTTGGTTTCCAATCTACTGCCTGGGCAACTGCAGAGGAAACAGTAACAGCAGGGGGGGCATAACTGGCGAAGAATTGTTTAATCATGTATGCCTTAATTAGATTAAAAGCAATGATCCCACCGAAAACAACCAATAAGGTTATTCCCATGATAGTCATTCGCTTATTCATTTTCCTTCCCCTGTTAATACTCAAAAATTATGTTCACAATTCATCGAAAAGCCATATTTGGCACGTTTTGAGCAAAAACAAATCAAAAAGCTTGGATAGCCCTCTGTGCTGGCTTTTCATCTTATTTTTCGCTCAAATCTGGTCTTTTACCAAGATTTTAAAATGGTGATGAAGATATGCAAAAATTTAATTTAGCAAATATAACATAAACAAATACTTTATCATCTGATTGTTTATGATTACCTAAAAATTTTTAAACGTCTTATGTATGTGCGATTAATAATGAAGAATCTTTAGCTCTTAGGATGATGAATATTAAAAGGAATAGTCTGTGAAGAACCCTTCTTTATGGGTACAAAAAAATCCTATTGACTAAATTGGATACTTTGATACTATGCAGCTTCCATCTTACTAAGGGGAAACACATGAAGTTAAAATCGTTGTTATTTGTTGTATGTTTCAGTTTATTTTCTAACGTTTTTGCTGCTAATCTTCACTTACATCCTAAAGCAGACAGTGAAGATAAAAAATCGATACAAAAAAGTCTAACCTACCCTGGTTATTGTCAAATTGAAATTATCAATCAAAGTTATACTGATGTTCGTGTATTTGGTACTTTTGATGATGGTGCAACTATAGATTTTAATATTTATCGTTATGAGTCACCTCATTACATAAGCCTCTTTTATAATTTCTATTGCCATAGCGGTATGTATATTACTATTACATCTCCTTATTACACTATTTATTCAGGTTGGACCAATGTGAACAGTACTATTCGAGTTGTTCCTTACTTGAAAGAAGCTAAAGCAGAATTATCAACCAGATAATTCTATTAATAAGGGAAAGCTTTTCAAAATGAGCTTTCCCTTACTTTTTGAGGAGTTGTACATGAAATACCTCATTTCCCTTGTTTTCTTTATTCCCTTGCTTTCCTCCTGTACCGTTATTCAAGAAGATTTTTATCAGCCAGGATATCTTGAGTCCGCCCCCAGAGTGGAAGTCAATCGTTATTACCCACAAGGGTATTATAATCGGCAGCATTACAGGAGTAATAACCGCTATTATTATGCGGCACCAAGAGGAAAAGTTTATCATAATCACCCTGATGCTCGAGGCAATGCCGTTATAGTCAATCCTTCTCACCCTCAATCAAGCATAGAAATTCGGCCAAATGTTCATGAGCACACCGCGAATGATAGCTCTGTCCACAGACATCCATTTAGTAATAGTTCTGGCTCTGTTCATGGCCATCCTAATTCTAATGTTCATGGACATGATGACGTTCAGGGCACAATAACTCAAAATGAGCAAGCTTATGGATCGCGCCCTGAAGAGCAAAAAAGAATTCACGGGCACAGTTAATATTCAAGAGCATTGTTGTAAAATAAATTGTAATCTCATTAGATTCCTCCCTCTTCCAGTGGGAGGACATCAAAACACTTCATCAGACTTAGAAACTCTACTGCCATGGAGAATCGCTTTGTCGATACGGTGCTCGAATCCTTTTATACTCACATACACTGCAGTTCTGTGCTCTGTTTCACCTCGCACGTTAAATCACACCCTAGAGCTATTATTTTTTTCGTATCTAGATAAATTTTATGGTACTCTAATAACGTTTTTATCTTTAAGGAGCCTTTATGCGTGACTCACTGAAGATGTTAATAGTGGGATCTATATCTATGATAATTATTGCATGCGCTTCTTCTCCTTTATCAGAAAGTACAGGAGAGTATCTAGATAGTTCAGCGACTACGACTAAAGTAAAAGCCAGTTTAGTTGATCAGTTAGGAACTACAGGATTTGCTATAAAAGTAAAAACCTATAAAGATCAAGTTCAGCTTAGCGGTTTTGTTGATTCCCAAAGAATAAAACAAAGAGCGGGAACCATTGCAGCAGGAGTTGACGGAGTTAAAGGTGTTCGTAACGACATTATTATAAAATCAAACTAAACTAAATATAAACACAAACCAAGGAACATTCATGTTTAACGAAAGTTATACTATAGAAAATTTTGATGATGTTCTTTTTAAAGCAATTTCTGATGAAAAACGACGTCAGGAAGAACATATTGAATTGATAGCATCTGAAAATTATGTAAGTCCTAGAGTGCTGCAAGCTCAAGGTTCTATTCTGACTAATAAATACGCAGAAGGCTACCCTGGTAAACGCTATTATGGTGGTTGTGAGTTTGTTGATGTGGCTGAAGAGCTTGCTATCTCAAGAGCAAAGCAACTTTTTGGAGCTCATTACGTCAATGTTCAACCACATTCTGGGTCGCAAGCCAATGCCGCTGTTATGATGGCCTTGCTCTCTCCAGGAGATATCTTTTTAGGTATGGCTTTACCGCATGGTGGGCACCTGACTCATGGATCTAAGGTTAATTTTTCAGGGAAATTATATAATGCTGTAGAATATGGCGTTGATCCTGAGACAGGTTTGATTGATTACGAGGCACTGGAAAAACTGGCTCTTCAACACAAACCTAAATTAATTATCGCTGGCTTTTCGGCTTATTCCAGAATCATCGATTGGTCACGATTTAGAGATATTGCTGACCAAGTAGGTGCTTATTTAATGGCTGATATGGCTCATGTAGCAGGACTTGTTGCTGTTGGGCTATATCCTTCTCCCATTCCTTATGCAGATGTAGTGACTACCACAACCCACAAGACCCTAAGAGGGCCTCGTGGAGGTTTAATACTTTGCAAGGAAAATGAAGAAATCGAGAAAAAATTAAACTCTGCAGTATTCCCTGGTATGCAAGGTGGCCCATTGATGCATGTTATCGCTGCAAAAGCAGTTGCTTTTGCAGAAGCCTTATTGCCTGAATTTAAAACCTATCAAGAGCAAATTTTGAAAAATGCTCGAACCATGTGTGCTGTATTGAAAAGCAGAGGGTATGATATTGTTTCTGACGGGACAGATAATCATCTTTTACTGGTGGATTTAATTAATAAAAATATCACGGGGAAAGAAGCGGATGCTGCTTTAGGTAAAGCAAATATCACAGTAAATAAAAATACAGTTCCTAATGATCCCCGTTCACCTTTTGTAACCAGCGGATTACGATTGGGAACACCGGCAGTGACTACACGAGGCTTTAAGGAAAAGGAAATTACTCTCTTATCAAACTGGATTGCGGATGTTCTTGATAATATTAATGATGAAACCAATATTTCCAGAGTGAAAACTCAAGTACTGCTTTTATGTCGTGAATTTCCGGTTTATGCCTAATCATGTATTGTCCATTTTGTCATGCAGAAGAAACAAAAGTTGTTGATTCACGTCTGGTTGCGGATGGTGCCCAAGTTCGCAGGAGACGTGAATGTCTAGAATGTCATGAGCGGTTCACCACTTTTGAAACCGCTGAATTGATCATGCCATTAATTATAAAGCGCGATGGAAGAAGGGAGCCATTCAATATAGAAAATTTGCGTTCTGGCATGTTGAGAGCTTTGGAAAAAAGACCAGTTAGTGTGGATGATCTGGAAGAGGCGATCATTTCTATTACTCAGGAGATTAGACGAAGAGGTGAACGAGAAATAGATTCCCAAGTGGTTGGTGAATTAGTGATGAAGGAATTATTCAGATTGGATCATGTGGCTTATGTACGTTTTGCATCAGTGTATAAACGCTTTAAAGACGTTAGCGATTTTAGGCAAACAATAGATCAAATGAAAAAAGAAAAATAACCGCTTACTACGAAGCTCTTCGCTACTTTTAATGACAGAAAAGGCAGAGCTTTGAAGATTATGGATGAAGGTTTAAGGTGAATAGCTGCAAAGAAGATAAGGAGAAATCTTGGTTAAGCCCTAGAATAATATGAGGTAATAGTGGAAAAACAATCAATTCGAGGTAAAAGACGAGCGCGGAAGCTTGCATTGCAAGCTCTTTACCAATGGCTAATGTCAGGCACTGATCTTCATGAAATTGAAGCGCAATTCAGAGCAATTAACAATATGGATAAAGTAGATGGGGAATATTTCTGCCGCCTCTTGTATGGTATCCCAGCCCAAGTGGACTCTTTGGAAGCTAATTTGTTACCTTATCTAGATAGAGAAGTCAGTGCATTAAATCCTATTGAACTAACTACTCTGCGAATTGGAGCATTTGAATTGTTCCATTGTCCAGAAATTCCATATAAAGTGATTCTTGATGAATCAATCTCGTTAACTAAAGAATTTGGTTCTCAAGAAGGATATCGTTACGTTAATGGCGTATTGAATAATTTAGCGAAACAGGTTCGTTCTGTTGAAATCAATCTTCATAATGAATGAATTTACCCTTATTGATCATTATTTTAAATCCATCCCTCTGAAAAGGAGTGATGTACTTTTGGGTATAGGGGATGATGCAGCATGCCTGCAAATTCCTGCTGGTATGGATTTATTAGTAAGTACAGACACCTTGGTGTCGGGCATTCATTTTCTTCCCCAATGGAAACCTTATGATATTGCTTATAAAGCAGTCATGGCTAATATCAGCGATATAGCGGCTATGGGAGCTCAGCCATGCTGGGCAACGCTTGCTTTGACATTATCCGGATTGGATCAAGTTTGGCTTGACTCATTTGCCCAAGGAATAAAAGATTCACTGAATTTGTTTAATGTCGATCTAATCGGTGGCGATACCACCAAAGGCCCATTAGCAATAACCTTAACGATTATGGGGACTGCACCCCATGGTCAATCCATCAGACGTTGTGGGGCAAAGGCAGGCGATGCGATCATGGTTTCCGGTCAGTTAGGCGCAGCAGGATTAGCTGTAAAATTCCTGGATAATCAAAAAATCAATTCAAAAGACAAAATGGAGTTAATGGATAAATTGTTGCACCCCCAACCACGCGTTGATTTTATGAGTTTACTCCGAAAATATTCTACTGCAGCCATTGATATCTCTGACGGGTTAAGTGCTGATTTAAATCATATTTGCGTTGCGAGCAAGGTTGGCGCTATCTTGTTTAAAGAAAAAATACCGGTGCATCCTTTATTAAATAAATATTGTTCTGAAGAAGCTATTGATTTGGCTCTTTCAGGAGGCGATGATTATGAATTATGCTTTACAGTGCCCTCTCAGCGGCTGGATGTGTTTCGACAGGAGCTCCAAAAAGAAAATCTAGCATGTTTTCTTGTTGGTATGATAGAAGAGAAACCAGGATTAAGAATACAATCTGCCAATAATCTGAGTGAGGAGTTGCAACCACGGGGCTATTCACATTTTTAAATCTCGTTTATTCTAAAATGGTGTGAGAGGGGCATTTTGAGGAACGAATATGAATCAAGCAAATTTAGCAAATAGAGTATGGCAAGATCCAGTTTATTTTGTTGCTTTTGGTTTTGGAAGCGGTTTGATGTCAGTTGCTCCAGGTACTTGGGGAACTCTAGCCGCAGTGCCACTTTATTTGTTAATCATAAATGCCCATTGGAGTGTTTATTTATTAGGGGTTATTTTAGCCTTTATACTGGGAGTGTGGGTAAGTGATAAAGTCTCTCGCGATTTGGGTATCCATGATTATAAAGGGGTAGTGTGGGATGAAGTAGTTGGTTATTTACTGACTATGTTTTTAGTACCTAAAGGAATCGTATGGATGTTAACGGGATTTATTTTATTTCGCCTCTTTGATATTTGGAAGCCACAACCAATACGTATCATAGATCAGCGAATTCAAGGTGGTTTTGGAATTATGTTGGATGATATTTTGGCGGCTGTGCCCGCTTGGTGCATTTTACAAATTTTAGCCTGGAGCCTTGCTTGATGAATGAAAATCATAAAGAACTGATTAGCATAGGGCTTACTGTTGGTATAATTGTTTTCTCACTTTATATCGTTCACAAATTCATTCCATCCATAATTTGGGCTGCCATTATTGTAATTGCAACTTACCCTCTCTACATTAGATGGCGTAAATTATTTGGCAATAGACACAACACATCTGCTTTTTTATTTACCACTCTCATGGGGTTATTATTCCTTATCCCCTTAAGCTGGTTGATTGGAATCTTAATTAAAGAGTCGCAATTATTTATTAATTTTTTGCAGCATGTGAATAAAGATGGAGGAGCTGCGCCTGCTTTTTTTAAAGATATCCCGTTTATTAGTGATGATCTAATCAAATATTGGGATGAAAATATTGGTAGACCAGGGAATATTAGGGAGTTCTTGTCTAATTTGCATATTACTTTAACATCAACCAGTTATTACATTAAGCAAATTGGGTTTAATTTAGCTCATCGTAGTTTTCAATTGGGCTTTACTCTCCTAACTTTATTTTTCTTCTACCGGGATGGCGACCAATTATTATTACAAATTCAGCATATAGGCGAATATTGTTTAGGTGAGAGATGGTTCCGATACTCAGACAGGCTTCCCAGTGCCTTACGGGGGACAGTGAATGGAACAATTGTGGTTGGTATCGGAGTCGGTATATTAATGGGGGGGTGCTATGTTCTGGTTGATTTTCCCGCCCCTACTTTAGCTGGATTTATTACCGCTTTAGCCGCAATGATACCCTTTGTTGTTCCTGTAGTTTTCGTCATAGTCGCCTTAATATTGCTTTCTATTGGCAGTTTGGTTGGGGGTGTCATTGTTTTGATATGGGGAACACTGGTTATGTTTGTTGCTGATCATTTTGTAAAACCAGTCCTTATAGGTGGTGCGATACAATTGCCTTTTCTAGCGGTCTTATTTGGTATCTTGGGTGGAGTAGAAACGCTGGGATTGTTAGGTTTATTCCTAGGACCAATGGTGATGGTTTTATTCATAACCTTATGGCAGGAGCCGCAAAGGAGCGTAAAGTAATAGGTCACCCTAATAAACTTCTTTGAAGTTTATTAGGGTGACCTATTACAATTCAGGCATTTCATCAAGACTCAGGGTACGATTACAATTTCACTTAACCACCACTTTTATTGGTTAAATTTAAATTATAGGCTTGTTCTTCAATTTGTTCCAAATGTCGTTCGCCATGCGTACGGGCAAAAAAACCTGTAGCTTTCTTGGTGGTAGCATAGGAATATGCCAATTGTCCAACAACGAATAATGCACCAACCATCGTTAATGCAATTAAGATATTGGCGACGATAACCTTTTGAAAGTTACGATGCGTTTTTAATAAGTCTTGGGTTTTTTTATCAGCCAGTGTTTCTTTAAATTGTTTGTCAAAGGCTGCATAGGTTTTTTCTGTATAATCGCCATTTTCTATAAATTTCTCTAATTGTTCCTTTAAGTTTTTTGCCAAATCAAGCGCCGCATTAGATTTTTGTATAGCTAAAAGGTCTGCTTTGTTGGACTTTAAATTTTCACCATATTTTTCTAACTCATCAAGAGCTATTCTCAATTTAATAATTTTTGGATTTTTATTCAAATCTTCTTTAATAACGAAAGATGCGAGGTGATTTTTCTGTTTATTTGCTTCATTTAGCAATTCTTTCTCTTTTTGTTTGAGTAAACGTGCAATACCTTCTGTGACAGCAGTGCCAATAACATCAATTTGTTTTTGATGGGTATTAATTGACTGCATTTGTTTATCCAGGTGCTCTTGCTCAATTTTAATTTTTTTATCGAGAGCGGATAAAGACTTGCAGTCACTAAAATCAAATTTAATGTTCCTTATACTTTCGAAGAGTATTTTGAATTGCTCCTGTACTTGAGATACGAGGTGATTTCTCTGTTTATTTGCTTCCTCTAGCAATTCTTTCTCTTTTTGTATGAATAAAAGTGGAATATCTTCTGTGACAGAAGAGTTAATAACATCAATTTGTTTTTGATGGGTATTAATTGACTGCATTTGTTTACCTAGGTGCTCTTGCTCAATTTGAATTTTTTTATCGAGAGCCGATAAAGATTTGCAGTCACTAAAATCAAATTTAATGTTTCTTATACTTTCGTAGAGTATTTTGATTTGCTCCTCTGCTTTAGATGCGAGGTGATTTCTCTGTTTATTTGCTTCATTTAGCAATTCTTTCTCTTTTTCTTTGAGTAAAAGTGCAATACCTTCTGTGATAGAAGAGTCAAAAAAATCAATTTGTTTTTGATGGGTATTAATTGACTGCATTTGTTTATCAAGGTGTTCTTGCTCAATTTTAATTTTTTTATCGAGATCGGATAAAGACTTGCAGTCACTAAAATCAAATTTAAGGTTTCTTATACTTTCAAAGAGTATTTTGATTTGCTCCTCTACTTTCTTTGTTTGTTCCTCATGCTTATTTTCCCAATTTTCAGTGGCAGAACGAATATATTCTTTGGGGTTCGCTAACATCTTTTCAAATTCCAGTTGTACGAGTTCACTATCCTTGGGAGTAAGTCCTGTAAATTGTCATTTTTTAGTTTTGTAATTTGCTTGGATAGCATTACTCTACAAAAAACAGCCTCTAAAGCACATAAAGGGATTTTTTTTAATTCTTCAGGTTGATGTTTTTTAAAAAATTTTTCCAGCTCAAGATCAAAGAAAGGATAAACATCATATTCTGAAAGAAGTTTATTGGTATCGAATCGTGCAGAAACAAAAGAATTAAATCCGAAACTATCTTTAGGCCCTAGTTTAATTGTGTTTTCTTTTAGTCCTTTCTTTTTCAGAAATGTATCAATTTTTTCTGTTAGTTTAACCATATCTCCTGTAGAGGAATATTTATCAAAATAAATGGTTATCTGATCAGTATCTTTAAAACGTGCACTAGAGTGCTGAGCAGGTTCAATAATTTTAAAATGAAAACTAAAGTCATTGTCAGGAGAATCCGCCTCATCTGCGAGAAACTTTACTAATTCGAAAATAGTCTTTTCATCGAGATCACCAATGTTATTGAGGCTCAGATGAAGTTTTAACGACGCTTCATCGTTATCATAATGTTGTCCCCAAAAACCATTATCGCGCATTTTTTGATTGACCAAACGTATGGCATCAGAATTTCCTTTTATTGTTTTTATAACTTCCGTGTATAAGCCTATGCCATCTGTTGGTTTATATTCCTTTTTCATCTGCAGTTGTTTGCTTTTACTATGTATGGAATAAAACACAGTAAAAGGCATCCTAAAGCAATTAATGCCGTCTTTTAACTTATTTACACTATCCATTAGTGTTTTATCAGATAGCTCTTTAAATGACATTTTAGACTCCAGAGTATGGGTGAACAATGGAATTATACTATAAAATTTATCATAAAGCGCAAATTTTGTGCATAAATGTCATAACTGACTTAGAGTTAGCTTTTCTATTACTTGGATTTCCTTAAGTTGACGCCATTAATCGTTCAGTATCTTGAATAGGTTCAGTACAGATCAAGAGGCTCCTTTATCAAAAGTAAAGTTAACACCAACATTGAGAGTACTCAGTGAATATTTTTTATTATTGAAGTCTGAAAGGCTATTCGTTGTAATATAACGAAAATCCATGGCTAGCCAGGCAAAATCGTCCATCAAATACCCTAATCCAATAATACCTTGTCCTGCGCCTGTAACCTTCGTATCACTAACCCCAAAAGAAGGGGGTAAACTGATAATTGTTGTTTGTACAAAATCGCCTCTGTTCTGAAGACGGACTAATCCTCCTCCTAAACCAATATATGGTACAATCGTGCTTTCATGTACGGAACTGAAAAAATCATAATATAGATTTAAAAAACCATAAAGAGCGGCGCTGCTACCATCAAACCCATATCCAGCTGCCCGTATTTCTGCTGGGCAAACACCAGTTGGTGTATAAACATTAGGACTCTCTAGAGTACAAGCGTCTATTGTTAAAGGGCCAGTTGAAATTCGATTATAAAGAACTTCTCCTTCAACACGGTAGTGGCTTATTTTATAACCTAAAACAGCCCCACCACCTCCTGAGACTGGACTATATTCTACATTGCCAGTAAATATTCTATCGTTATATGGAAATACTATATCTTCACCTGAAGGTCCGTGACTGATTTCTCCTAATATCCCAACATAAAAGCCTTGGGGTTGGTTAAAAGCAAAAGTTGAATTGCTTAATAGCAGACTGGACAAGACAGTGAGTCGTAATAACTGCTTCATAGAGTATCCTTACTTATAATTTCCTTGATCAAAACGGTAAATAGCTCCCACGCTGGCAAGGTGGGCCTGGTAGACTTTTCCGAAATTACTAGAATTATCAGTTGCAACGTAGCGATAAGCCAGGTTGGCAGCGTAATTTTCTGAGAAATTGTAAGTCAAACCAACGGTTCCTTGGTAGGCAAAAGCATTATCAGAAGTGGTAAAATAGGAAGGTACAAAAGGACCTGTGCTGTTGAGCTCTGCCTTAAGATTGGCATATCCAATACCTAGACCTAAAAATGGTGCAATAGCGGGCAACATTTCAGGACAATCGTAGTATATGTTGGCCATAATAAGGCTCGCAGATGTGAAACCTGTCACATTCAGTTGAGTAATGAAATTAAGGTTAAAACGCTTGGTTTCTGCTCTTAAATAAGTATATTCTGCTTCATAACGGATGGGATTACTTTGGTAACCTATTCGTCCCCCCACGTTATAACCATTATTGTATTTCACTTCATCTCGGAATACCCCGAAAGCAAAATTGTATATATTAGGGGGAATGTAAGTATAACCACCAAACGCACTGGCATACCATCCATCGACAGGTACTGCAGCGGAAGCAATACCACTAGCTAATAAAGCTGTTGTAAGTAATGTAATTCTCATGACATCCCTTTTTTATTATTTTTTAACTGAATCATGTTAGCGATTTGCTTTAAATTTGCAAGTTTTCTGTTGTGCTTTTTCTAGGATAATCTAAACGAAGACAAACCATACAGATTATACAAGAGATTTGACTAGGTCAATGATTTTGCTGTTGTATAAAATTCTCATTAGGGTAAGATGAAATTTAGGCCAAAAACAAGGAGTGTTATATATGCCCCCAAAAAATAGAAAAGAATTACTTGATGTGATTGATAATTTAGATAAGTTTTCTGAAAAACTATTAAATCGAATTGCTGATGAATCGGAAGAAGGATGTAAGCAGCTTATTTTGGTAATAGAAGCAGCTAAAGCACGCTATAACAAACCCATTGAGTCCTGGCTTAAGGGTTGGTTTTATCAATACACAAGAAAACGAGGGCAAGATATAGAATTGGCTATTAAAAGCATAGAAGCTTTCCCTGACGCCTATACGCGCCTACAGGAGTTTAAGTTATTAGTAGCTAAAGGAGAATGGGAGCATGGATCATTTAATTATTATTTATTTGATGAGCTCATCAAATCAGTACCTGGCTACAAATTTCTAGAAAGCGAATTAGTGCAGCCCATTATTTTGAAACTCCGAGAGAAAATAGGCACAAGAATCAATGAGTTCATGTCCCAATACCATGCTACTCAAAAATTGATAGAAGCCCAAAAACAAGAACTAAAAATAACACAGCAGAGTGCACAGAAATTTGTTGATAATGTTTTGATTGCGAATAATTTGGAATCAGCAAAGACATCAGCAGAAGAAAATAAGAACTATATTCAATTTGGTTTGATTTCAAAAAATAATGTTTGGAAATTATTTTGGGTGGATGCAACAGGCAAAGTTTATGCTCTAGAGCTTGGCGAGGAGTTGATGAAAATTCTAATCGAGCATAATGTTAAAGAAGTAGAAAATATAAGCTCTTTGCGTTTAAAAAGGCTTAAAAAGGAATGTTTAAAAGCTCGAGAATCGTTTTTAGAAAGAACACAGTTAATTATCAATCCCTTGGATCCTAAAAATAATATTAATCTTACTAATGAAGAATTGATACAAAACGGATTGGCTGCCGCTTTTGTTTTGCGAGGGAAACCTAATGATTTTTCTTTATGGTGGATAAATACATTAGGCTTTGCTCAACCCATTACATTGGATTCTTACCCCTCTTTAGCCTTATGGTTAAACGCTCAAAATTATCCTTTTGGAGAAGAGCAAATTCTTCAATTAAAAGCACATTTATTAAATGTAAATACTTCCAAGTCTATTGGTATGGGGGAGTTTAAAGCCCAATTACAAGAATGTTTGGTTAATGGTTTTAAGAATGCAAAGGTTGAACAAACTTCTACTAGCTCTGTGACGACACCGAAAAAATTAGACTTGAGTTTATTTGTAAATATCGAGCGTTGTTTGAGTGGTAAATTAAGTAAAATGCAAGAAGAAAAGCTGAACGCAAAAGACCAAGAATCTTCTCAGGCAGGCTCTAATAATTCGGATATAACTCAGAATAAATCCCCAGAGCGAACTCCTTGCCGTTTAGATCTTAAAAAATATGGAAATATTGAAACTTTCTTTTTAAGCAGAGCTAAGATTGTGGGTACTGAGGAGTCTTTAAAACCTGCTGTCCCCACTATATAAGATAAGAATAAGACAATAAGCCATTATTATTGCAATGGTGGCTAAAAATCACAGTTGATATCGTTTATTAGCGCTATAAAAGGAGTAGTATGCCTTTTATAGCCAAAATTTATTTATTTAAAACCATTGGTTATAGGGTAGCGCCAGTCTTTACCAAACGCTAGGTTACTAATTTTTATTCCTGGTGCCGCCTGGCGTCTTTTGTATTCGTTACGTTTAATTAATTGAATGACTTTATTAACTGTCTGAGGTTCAAATCCTTTATTAATAATTTCGGAAGGACTCAAATTTTGTTCCATGTAGGCCATGATAATGGCATCTAATATACTGTAATCTGGCAAGCTGTCTTGGTCAGTTTGGTTTGGTTTCAATTCGGCCGAAGGAGGTCTGGTAATAACGCGCTCAGGAATGACAGGGGAAATTTCGTTCCTATATTTTACTAATTCATAAACTTGGGTTTTAAGCACATCTTTTAAGACTGCAAAACCACCCGCCATATCTCCATATAAAGTAGCGTAGCCTACGGCAGTTTCACTTTTGTTGCTGGTGGTTAATACCATTCTCCCTGTTTTATTGGATAATGCCATGAGCAGCATTCCACGTATTCTTGCTTGAATATTTTCTTCAGTGATATCGGGCGATGAATTTTTAAAAATGGGGTGGAGGGTTTTTATCATAGATTGAAACACTGGCTCAATGGGGATGGTAGTATGTTTTACTTTAAGATTTTTTAATTGTGCCAGAGCATCTTCATTGCTTATTGAAGCAGTATAGCGAGAAGGCATTAAAACGGCATGAACTTGCTCAGCTCCCAAAGCATCGACTGCTATGGCCAAGGTTAGGGCGGAATCAATGCCTCCTGACAATCCGAGTAATACGCCAGGAAAATTATTTTTTTTGACATAATCTCTGGTGCCACAAACTAATGCCTTGTAAATTAATGCTTCTTTAGTCAGGTAAGGGGTGATTGGGCCAGTCACTCTCGTATTGCTGATTTGTACCGTACATAAACTTTCCTCAAAGGCAGGAGCAAGAGCACGAATAACACCTTGGTTATCCATTGCCAAAGATTGACCATCAAACAGCAACTCATCCTGACCACCTATTTGATTAACGTATACAATAGAAACGCCTTGTTGGGCATAGGATTCTAGAAGGTCTTGTCTTAATAAATATTTCTGATAATCAAACGGCGAGGCATTTAAACTTAGTAAAACAGAAATGCCATTTTTGAGTAATTCGTCCACAGGGCCTTTTTGCCATAAGTCTTCGCATATGCAGATTCCTAATTTATAATTTTTAACTGATATAATACAAGGATCTTTTGGGCCAGGGGTGAAGTACCGCACTTCATCAAATACGCCGTAGTTAGGTAGTTTTTGTTTATGGTATTCCTTAATTGTTTGGCCTTGATGAAAAATACTGAAACTATTGTAGCAGTCTTCTTTATGCATCTTGGGGTGCCCAACAATCACATAACAATCTTTAGTGACCTCCTGAATGTTTTTTAGATTCCGCATTATTTTATGGTGATATTCCTTGCGAAAAAGTAAATCTTCTGCTGGATAGCCAGATAATGTCAGTTCAGAAAAAATAATAACATCGTGATGGGATTGGTGGCTTTTAATGACATCGATAATTTTATTGGCGTTTGATTCGATGGCTCCTACTGTAGGATTAATCTGTGCCATCAAGACAGTCAAAGGTACATTCATGAAAAATCTGTTAAAGAATTGGTATATTTAAAATTGTAGCTTAGGGAGTGTTATTATTTCTATAGTCTGAGTGACGTCATTAGGAAATTTTATCTTGGGAAGCAATTATCAACATACCCTAATTGGTTGTTTTATTAAAAGGAACAGAGTTGATTTTTCATGATAAATAAAACCCTGATCCTAACAATGATCAGGGTTTTAAAAGAACGCTTAATATAAATTAATTCGGATTAGTAGTAATAATAGGGATAGCCACCATAGTAGTAATATTCACGCCTGTCTTGCTCTTGGCCAATGGCACCGCCTACTAATGCGCCAGCACCTGCACCAATTGCAGTTCCTAATGCCGTGCCGCCAGAAACGCCATAACCTATCCCAGCGCCTGCTGCAGCTCCTACCGCTGTTCCAACTTGGGTATTGGTACAACCCAACATCATAGTGGTTGACATCCCTATGAAAAACAATATTGCGATAATTTTTTTCATAGTAAATTTCCTTTTGTAGTTTTCCATCTTCATATCAATGATAGTACAAAATTAATAAAAAATGTATAAAAAATAATCAAATTATATCTTGTACTCAAATAACAATTAATAGAAGTGCCATTCTAATTGAGTTAAAGCTGGCTCCAGTAAGGAGGTACAAAGAGTCAATAATTTTGTAAGAAAAACTTAAAGTGTTATTTAAAAATTTACTCTCACATCAGTTTTCCAGTAATATGTTAGTTATGAGCATTAATTATTGAGGATAATATGTTTAGAGGAAGTATAGTAGCCTTAGTAACCCCCTTTAAGGATGACCAAGTAGATGTTCATCAGTTACGAGAGTTAGTAGAGTTTCATATCGCGAGTGGAACTCACGCATTGGTTGCTGCTGGAACAACTGGGGAGTCTGGTACTTTATCACATAGTGAAAAACTTCTGGTTATTAAAACAGTGGTTGAGCAAGCGAAAGAGAGAGTGCCTGTTATTGCCGGCACTGCCATGAATGCCACCAAGGATTGCCTAGAGCTCACTCAACAAGCCATGGAATGTGGGGTGCATGCTGCTTTAATCATGACCCCAGCTTATATCAAACCTACTCAAGAAGGATTGTATTTGCATTATAGTCATATTGCTCATTCAGCAGCGATTCCAATTATTTTATACAATGTTCCTGGAAGAACTGCCTGTGATCTGTTACCTGAAACAGTTGCGAGACTTGCCAAAATTTCAAATATTATTGGAATTAAGGAAGCAACAGGACAGATGACTAGATTGCAGCAAATTTTGCGTTTATGCGAAGGGAGTATCGACGTCTATAGTGGCGATGATTTGACAGCTGCGCAGTGGTTATTAGCGGGTGCTAAAGGCGTTATTTCTGTAACTGCGAATGCAGCGCCAAAATTAATGGCAAAAATGTGTGACTTGGCAATAGATAGTGATCAGGCCGGATGTTTGCGTATTCATGAACAATTGATGCCTTTACATGAGCTGATGTTTGTGGAGTCTAATCCAATTCCAGTAAAATGGGCTATGAAAAAAATGGGATTGATAGGGGGCGAATTGCGATTGCCTATGACCGAATTGTCTGAGAACCATCACCAGGCTTTGGAAAAAATACTTAAAAATTTAAAGTTGCTTTAATTGGGGATAGTTGTGAAAAAATTGAGTTTTGTAGTTTTAGCGGCACTGGCATTATCGTCATGTAACTCTCGCTACGCCAGTAATGGGGAAAATTTATATTTAAAAAGCCGTAATGGTGATGTATTGGTAGTTCCATCTCCCTTAACCAGTGCCAACATTAGTAATTTTTATGATCTACCCCCGCAAACGCAGGATGCACGGGTGAGTATAGCGCCTCCAGTGGAAGATATAACAACTTGATAAGGATTCATCATGACGCCATCAGAATCAGAAGAGTTGTCAATAATACAAGAGTTGTCTCAACGTCTTGTGGAAGCGCAACGCCAAATTAGGATTCTCGATAGCATTAAATGGGATGAATCGATAAAGCAGGAATTTTTTAAATCCAAGGCGAAGAAGTTGCCTTTGGTTGATAAAGCCTATTACGACAGCAAGCCATTGCCTTTTAAAGTAAAAGATAAACAGGAAGAATTTCGTATTATTTTGCGCGATGCTCAAAATCAATTAGGACAATACTCTACGGTGACAAGGCTAATCAGGCGCCAATGCGAAGAGTATAGCCGTACGGCACAAATGTTATCTCTAAGAGGTACCCCTTCGTTTAGCGAAATGGCGATGGAATTGTACGGCAGCCGGATGATGTTTTTTATGTGGGTGGGCCGCGTATGTGTGAAATGGGGTCTTTATTATTTGATGTACTGACCACTCTAAAAGTTCAGCTGCAATCAGAAGCGGATATAAAGCGGTATACCCCCATCCAGGCGCAGGAAATTTTACAGGAGCGTTTAGGAAAGTTTTTTGATAAGCACCCTGGCCGAGTGACTGTCATGGTGAGTGATGACATGGTAGCAGATGCATCGGCTGGTGCGGACAGCATTAAGTTAAGTCAAAATGCGATGTTTAGCGATAGGGATTTACGCTATTTGGAGGTACATGAAGGATGGGTGCATGTCGGTACAACTCTTAATGGCTCCATGCAACCTAACTGTTTTTTTCTTTCGAAAGGATCTCCTTCCAGTAGTGTGATTCAAGAGGGATTAGCAGTGATCACCGAAGTAGTTACGTTCTCTTCTTATCCTGATCGGTTGTTGAAAATTACGAACCGGGTTATTGCTTTGGATAAAGTCACTCAAGGTGCCGATTTCATTGACATTTATCGTTATTTTCTGGAATGTGGCTTCTCAGAGGAGGACAGTTATAAACAAACGGTTCGTATTTTTAGAGGAAGTACGCCAACGGGAGGACCATTTACCAAAGATTTGTCCTATGCCAAGGGTTTTGTCTTAATTTACAATTATATTCGTTTCGCTATCGGTCAAAAAAGGGTAGATACCATCCCTTTATTATTCACCGGCAAATTGGTTTTGGACGATTTACCACTTTTAGGCGAGTTAAAAGAAAGAGGAATTCTAACTGATCCACTCTATTTGCCAGCGCCTTTTCAGGATTTGGCTGCTTTAAGTGCATGGATGAGTTTTTCGCTTTATTTAAACCAGTTTGATTTGAATGAAATACAAAAGAACTTCCGGTTTTTATTGGTTTAAATTCATTCGAAAAGGGCATGAAAACACAGTATGTTGGGTATTCACGGAGGTCCAACACACTCAATCCAAAAGGAATTATTTTTATTCTCATGTTATTGGCCTATCCTTGCTATACTTTTCTTATATAGCTTAAATTTCTATCTGGTTGCGCAGTTTGTAAATATTATCGACAAAATTTAAGGATAACTTAAGATTTTTAGCTTAAAATGAATACATAATAGTTCTCGAGGAGTAGATCTGTATGGCTAAGAACGAACAATTGTTTCATGTATTGAAAAGGGCAATAAAAGATACCCTGTCAGCACCAGATAATCATGACCTTAGAAGAGGCACTTTAAGAATTTTAGATGATATATTGAAAGCTGATCCTTCAGATCATGCTGCTTTTCGGCAAGCCATTATTAATAATGAATTTTGGAATACGCGAGATGCTGAATTAATGGAGGACAAAGCGGACTCCGATGACTTCTTGAATTCTCGGGTAGAAGGGGAATATTCTTTTAAAAAACTGCATCAATTGGCTGCTGAAGAGCGTGTCAAACTTGGATTAGCCAGTTCAGATGACTCTGTCCTCATTGCTATTTTGAAGAATAATCCAGATCAGTGTAGAGCCTACTTAGCGTCAAAGAAACCTGAGCTTGGTAATTTTAGCCAAGATAACGTACCTGGTTGGGTCGAGGATGAACATACTCTCACAATTCCCCCCGTAGCAATCAATAAATCCACAAATGTTTTACCTGATGAGGCTATGAAGAGAATTAAAGAATACGCCCAGGATACCTTATTACTTAAATTCATTAATCGGTCGAGGAATGACCAATTATTGGATAATTTATGTAAAGCCGGAAATGAACAAACATTAAAAAGTGCGGCAAATGCCTTGGGTTTGCCCCCAGGAGCAAGTGGTGTGTTGTCCTTCCCTTTGAGTGATGCTGTAAAAGGGGTTCTTGAGGAACGTATTGAAGAATTAAGACAAAACGCTGCTCAAACGGGGTTCGAGGGGTACGTGCAATCGCTCTCCAAAGACGCACTATTAGCCAAAAAAGCGGGGTTGGAGGGTGATGATAATACTTTTAAAGCAAGTTTGGATGAGCCTTACAAGACTTATTTACCTGAAAGTGATTTAAATAGGGCAAGAGGAATATTAGGTGCCAGATATCTACAAGAGGCCTTACTCTCCGAAAAACGCGACTTGCTTCCTGCCCTGACTGCTCAAAATGAAGAGGCATTAAGAAGCCTATTAAAAGGGTTGATGGGAAACCATAACTACATCGATCATTCCGTCACAAAAGACAATTTAGGTTCCCTTAAAAAAGTAATGCTGCAAAACTTTATAAATCGTATGGCTGATCCAAATCAGCTAAAGGCATTAGATGGCGCTCCAAATCTGGGAAAATTTAGGGAGGCACTTGGCACACTGAGAATTACTCCAGCAGACTGGGTGAGGGAATCGGATTTTAAAGACATCAAACAGTGGGTTCGCTCACGTCATCTTGAGCTTCAAGTGGCTAATGAATCTCGATTAGGTGTTACTGCTCATCCAAAACTATTTTCTGTATTTAATCAACTTCCAATAGAGAAACAAAGAGAAATTATTCTAAATAAATCAGGACAAATACGTAATGTTTTAAATGCTACAGAAAAACATATAGCGGAGCATTATTTAGGAAAAGATGCTCATGGAATTGATGAATTGGTTAAGGAAAATACCAGATTGGCTGCCTTCAGGGATATCCATAATGCTGAAATAGCCAGAATTTTAGCCAATTTCAAGCCAGACATCACTTTATCTGGTGATCAAGTAAAAGAAATCAATAGCGCATTGCTCGAGATCAAAGCGAGCGATCATCCAAATACATTTACTGATGTAGGAGAGTATAAATCTTTAATTGACAAGATTAAAGCCCAATCAGGGGTTGTAGATAGAGAAGAATTTTATAAAGCGTTTAATTTGAATAGCAATGGATCTGATTTCATTAGTACTGCGGCAGATACGGCAACCAAAAAGATCGGAAGTCAGCATCAATGTAATGAAAAGTTAATGGATGAATATTCTAATGAGAAATATAAACGTTATAGACCAATCCTGGCTGTTTTTCTGAAACTAGACAAACCATATCCATTGGATAAAACCGCTTTATCTGGAAGTAGTAATAGCATTACATTTAGCCTTTTAAATAAAATCGTTAATAGTGATTCTGCTAAAAATCTTATCGATAAATTGATAACCCCTAATCCGCCTAACTCTCCTTTAACCCCAGAGCAAATGAAATTAAAAGATCATTTGACAAGGGAAATAACTCCTGGCTTATTTGATGAGATGAAAAATGTTGCAAGACGAGCACAGTTTGTGAGTCCAAAGGCAGAGAATGTTACTAGAGCTGTTAATGAAGTGAAGGCTGGTTTAGAAGGAATCCAAGGCTCCATAAACCAATAACCGATAACAAAGATAAATTTAAACTTATAAATGAAGCAGATCCTGTCCATTTATACAATCCAACCTTCCAAGGCACCGCCAAATCTAATGCGATTAAAATGAAAGGAAGATATGAAAGGATGGCTAGTGAGGTGGCTCTTGATATAGATCAATTAAGGCGTCAAGTGATTGCTCTGGAGGGACATTTGGCAAGTTTGCCTAATGATAATGAATTTAAAGCCTCATTAACGGAACAACAAAAAACTGAAATTAAACAATTACGTACACAGTTAAGCACGGAATTAAAAGCTGTCAGGGAAGATCTGAAATTTTATGAAGGGACCAGAAAAATTTAGGGCAAATATTAGAGGCGGTAAATTCTGCTGCCAAAGGCGAGAAAACGTACTATTATGAGACGAAAGGTATCAATCGTCAAATCGTTACTCCTGATAGAATACCGCCTATTCCACGTGTGCCTAATCCAGCTTTAAAAAATAACACGACAGTTGATTTCGATTCTAAGGAAGGAACCTTGGAAAGTTTTCTCCTTGGCGAGAAAGTACCGGAAGGTAGCATGGTAGTTGTTGATGTGTCTCATAAGACAAAACCTCAGTCTGGGACACCTGTTGAAACCATTGCTCGATACACCCATAATGCTGAGGGTAATAAATTCGAAATTGTGCAATCTCCTACCCGAGTACCGCCTGTCCCAGGTCAAGATGCGCCTTTAGAAGCCAAAGTGAATTTTTATATGGCTGCAGCAGCTGATATGCTGGCAAAACGTGATGGACCGCCAACGAAGGCCAAGCCTATCAGATTACGTGGTGACAATGCAGAGGAATTACAATTTCTATATACCGCCTTGGTCATTCTTGGTAAAAATAATCCAAAAATGAAGTTTGACCGTAATGCTATTAAAGTGCATTCTGCTGAATTTAATCCAGACAATATAAAAGGGCTGTTGGGGACAGGATGGTTTGGAACATTTAATAAAAATTCTTTTTATAGTCAGGTCTTTACTAATAAAAAGCAAACATCAACCTATGATATCGTCCATAACAAAAAAGAAGACTACAAAGCAATGGTTGATGAAAAATTTGGCGGTTTAAAGAAAAGAACAGAGGTGGATTCCCAGGTGATAAAACAAACCTCTTCAAGTGATCAAAGTGAATATAAAAAGCAATTAAATAAAGTACGTGAGACTACTCAAAAAACTATTAAGAAAGAAGGGCCAGCCCCCAGCGAAACTCCAAGAAAGGGGATGAGTAGTTAAATAATAATTAAGGAGTAATAAATTGAGCTCTAATAGGGAATTGGCAATTGGTGTGTTTGATTCAGGTATGGGGGGATTAACGGTTTTAAGGGCGTTGCGTGATAAATTGCCCCGGGAGTCTTTTGTTTATTTAGGAGATACTGCCCGCCTCCCTTATGGGACAAAAAGTCCAGATACTGTAAAGCAATATGCTATGCAAATGGCAAAGGTTTTGGTTGAACGTCAAATTAAGGCCTTGGTTATTGCATGTAATACCGCAACGACAGCGGCATTGCCTCATTTACAGAGTATTTTAACGGATATCCCTGTTTTGGGAGTCGTGGCTCCTGGAGCAGCGGCTGCAGTCTCCGCGACCAAAAATCATCGCATTGCTGTTTTAGCAACAGAAACAACCATTGCTTCTAAAGCATACCATGATTTAATAATGAAGACCTTACCTCAAGCAGTGGTGAGCAGCAGGGCTTGCAGCGTTTTAGTGGCTTTAGCAGAAGAAGGGATGGTGAATAATTCTGTTGCTCGTGAGGCATTAAAGCATTATCTCGATGATTTTTCTGATGAAGATGCTGTTTTATTGGGATGTACTCATTTCCCTGTATTCAAGCCTCTCCTATCCACTTTGTTGCCTGAAGGTGTATCTATAGTAGATTCGGCTCAGGCTACCGCTGTTTCTCTTTATAATTTGTTGCAGGCGCAGAATTTATACAATGACAATTTGGCTGTTGCTCCTAAAGTCCATTATTTGGTTACAGATTCTATTAACCGATTTCAAAAAGTAGGAGAGATATTCTTAGGGGAGCAGTTGAATTTAAGTGACATTGAATTGATTGATGCCAAGGCTTGAGTTTCCTAAGACACTTGATCGCCCCATAGGGTTAAGTAAGACTTTGGGGTGAGGTCTATTCTTCTTTAGCTGGTCTACTCATCAGATTATTAACTGCTTGCTTGGCATTAATGGTACCATGTAAAAGCGCATTAATCTGCTCGCAAATTGGCATTTCTATGTTGTTTTTGTTGGCTATGGCGCAAATTTGTGCGGCATTGTGCTTCCCTTCAACGACTTGGCCGATTTGATGTTCGGCTTCTTGAATAGGTATATTGCGCCCTAGGAGCAATCCAAAGCGACGGTTACGCGATTGATCATCCGTGCAAGTTAATACCAGATCTCCTACACCAGCTAAACCTAGAAAAGTGTCTTGTTTGGCTCCCAAGCTAAGCCCCAAACGGCTCATTTCAGCAAGCCCTCGAGTAATAAGGGCGGCTTTGGCATTGGCGCCATACCCTAGACCGTCACTTATTCCACAGGCTATTGCCAAGATGTTTTTAACTGCTCCACATAATTGCACCCCAATTAAATCATCACTTAAATAAACACGAATGTTGTTGTGATGAAATAATTTATGTATGCTTTTTTGATAGCGTATATTGTTGCCAGCTAGGGTCAGTGCTGTCGGTAAAAAATGAGCGACTTCTTTTGCAAAGGAAGGTCCTGAAACGACAGCGACAGGAAATTTAGAACCAAATTGCTTTGCAACTAATTCACTTAATAAATGATGGCTTTGAGGATCAACGCCTTTAGTAAGCCAGGTAAGTCCCTGGATTGGTTTGGGAATTTTATTAATTAATTCCGAGAAGGCATGCGATGGTACAGCGATGATGACGTAATCTGCTGTTTGCACACATAGGTTTAAATCATCAGATGGAATCAAATTTTCTGGAAAAGAGATACCAGGAAGATAAGTAGGATTAGCATGTTGCTCCAACATTAGGTCAACATGCTGTGGATTATGGCTCCATAGTAAAGTTTTATGCCCTGCTTGGGCTAAATGAATTGCAACCGCAGTGCCCCAAGAACCTGCACCAAGAATAGCTATGTTTTTTTGTAACTGCTCATATCTTGGATCTTTGGCGACTTCCTGTGGCTTGACCTCAGGATCCATAAACTTATGAACATCGCTAGATCCTGAGGTCAAGCTGCTGGAAGTCGGGGGAGAGGGGATGGTTGCGTTTTTTTTATTCATTTTCTTAGTGAGGAATAGTCTCGTCTTTAGTTTCAGTAGCTTTTTTCTTTTCTTCCAATTGTTGCATATACAAAGCATCAAAATTAATTGGAGCAAGTACTAGTTGAGGGAAACTTCCGCGAATCACTTGAGAGGTAATTGCTTCACGTGCATAAGGAAAAAGAATATTTGGGCAAAAACTATTGAGTAAATGATCCAGTTGATTTGCAGGAGCACCTTGGATAGTGAAGATACCAGCTTGCTTTACCTCAACCAAAAACGCGGTAGTTTTTTGATTTATTACTGTTGCTGTCACTGTGAGAACCACTTCATAAACGTTTTTTTCTAGTTGCGTAGTAGACGTGTTGAGATCCAACTTAAGCTCTGGTTCCCATTGTTGTTGGAAAATAGCGGGGGTATTAGGGGTCTCATAAGACAAATCTTTGATATAGATTCTTTGAATCATGAATTGAGCTTCTTCATTTTGTTGGAGGTTTTGGGATTGTTCAGTCATTTATATTATTCCTATTTTTTTAAAAGTTGGTTTAATTTTCCCTGTGCTTCCAGGGCATATAAATCATCGCAGCCACCAATTGCTTGATCATTAATGAAAATCTGAGGGACGGTTCGCCGTCCACTTTTTTCTATCATTTCTTCCCGTAATTCGGTTGTAAATCAACCCGAATTTCCGTATAGGAACATTTTTTTTATCCAATAATTCTTTTGCCCTTATGCAATAAGGACAATAACCAGTAGTGTATAGGATAATTTCACTCATGGTTTTTATTTTCCTTTTACTAAAGGGAGATCAGCATTTTGCCAAGCCAGAATTCCTCCACCAAGAACTAGAGGTTGGTAGCCTTGATTGCGGATTTTCATAGCAACAGCAGGGGATTGTAAGCCTCGGGCACAGACCAGGACAATGAGTTTTTCTTTATATTGAGTCATTTTCTGTTGCTCAAAATCTTCAGTACTGGCATTAATTGAGTTAATGATGTGGCCATTTTTAAATGATTCTTTATCACGTAAATCAATCACGATGGCATTTTCGTTATTCATCAAATCGACTAAGGATTGAGGCGTCAATTCTTTCGCTTTTTTTCTTTTGGAAAAAATTTCATTGATAAAAATTAAAAATATAACGACAACAAAGGCAAGCCAAAGCTGCCAGTGGTTTACAATAAACTGACCAAATTGTTCCATAGTATACTCAAAATATTTTTGATTTGACGAATTATCCTAAGATTAGCGCTTTAACGCAAGTAAACCTGTTAAGTTCTGTGGTTTTCTATTCGTTCTTTGGATGAATTCTCTTTAATAGAACATAGACGGCTCCTAATCCTCCGTCTTTAGATAAAGCACTATGGAATGCTAATACCTGACTAAATTGAGGCAGCCAGCGGTTTATTAGATTTTTTATAACAGGAGGAGCTCCTTGATGACCTCCTTTACCATGAATGATAAGCAAACAACGTTTATTATTCAGGGATTGAGTTTGAATAAAATGTTGCAATGCCTGGCGAGCATCTTCAGATTTTAAACCATGTAAATCCAATTTTGCTTCCCAGGGAATTTGTCCATTTTTTAGAGCACGGAATCTCTTGGTGGGAATGCTTGAGTTAGCATAGGATAAAATGGTATTAGATTGTACTGTCTCCTTAATAAAATCAGATAAAAAATTCTCTTCTTTGAGCTTTGCGCTCCCAGGAGCAGAGTAAATTTTTTTGTGGAGGAGTGGTGTTGGGTCTGTTACTCGCTTTGTTTTTTCATTTAATGGCTTAACTGAGCGCATATGGTTACGAAACAGAGCCTTATCTTCATCGGATAGGAAATCATCGGTCATTTGTTAAAGGAATTGAAAACTTATATTTAATTATAACTTAATTTAGAGTATTTCTTTAGGTGAAAGTCAGTTATATCGTTGTGCATGGCAAAAAAATCTGTTGTGTACGAAGCATACATACACGACATGCTTTCTAATTTAGTGTACAATTTGTACTTTTTCTATAGCTAGGTCTAATGTACCCATGAGTAGTTATTTTATGAAAGAAACAGAGGAATTGGTTTCTATTCTGGATTTTTTACGATTCAGTCTGTCTTGTGCTGAAAACGCACAATTATATTATGGACATGGAACGGACAATGCTTGGGATGATATGCGTTCCCTAATATTAAGAAGTTTGTCTTTGCCCTATGATATAGATCCTCTTTTGTTAAATGCCCGTTTAACCGCTAATGAACGGAAGCATCTCTGTATTCAACTGGATAAACGAATTAATCAAAGAGTCCCTGTTCCTTATTTAATTAAAGAAGCTTATTTTTGTGATTTGCCTTTTTATGTAGATGAGCGTGTATTGATCCCTCGTTCGCCAATAGGGGAGCTGATCAATAATCAATTTTCACCATGGATAGAACCAGAACAAGTACATCATATCTTGGATTTATGTACTGGAAGCGGTTGTATAGCTATTGCTTGTTGTTATGCATTCCCTGAAGCTCAGGTTGATGCTGTGGATATTTCAAGTGAGGCACTTGCAGTGGCTGCTATAAATTGTGAACAACATGAAGTTGGGGAGCAATTGCAACTTATTGAGTCAGATTGTTTTGCAGCACTTCCCAATAAAAAATATGATTTGATAGTCAGTAATCCACCGTATGTTGGTAAAGAAGAGATGCAAACTTTACCCGATGAATATCGCCATGAACCGGTTCTGGCTTTGGAAACTGGTAATAATGGTCTAGCTATTGTTGAAAAAATTCTCAAGAGCGCTCATGATTATTTAAATGAACATGGGATCTTGGTTGTAGAAGTTGGTAATAGTGAAGAAGCTTTATGTGATGCTTATCCTTTGGTCCCCTTTACCTGGCTAGAAATGAGTAATGGTGGTCAAGGAGTATTTTTATTAACAAAACAACAATTAGAAGAATATTTTAATTCAAAATAATCCAGTTCGATATGAGCAATACCTCCGATTTTGCTTATATCGAACTCACATGAAATAAGCGAGCAATACATGTCGGGGAATACCTTTGGAACGTTATTTACTGTAACAACCTTTGGTGAAAGCCATGGTCCAGCTATTGGATGTATAGTGGATGGTTGCCCACCAGGAATGCCCTTAAATGAAAGGGATATTCAGCCTTTCTTAGACAAACGTAAACCAGGCCAATCCAAATTCACCACACAAAGACGAGAAGAAGATAAAGTACAAATTTTATCAGGGGTTTTTGAAGGAAAGACAACAGGGGCTCCTATTGCTTTATTGATCCACAATACGGATCAACGTTCCAAAGATTATGAAGAAATTAAAAACTTGTTCCGCCCAGGACATGCTGATTTTACCTATTATCATAAATATGGGCACAGAGATTACAGGGGAGGGGGGCGATCTTCTGCCCGTGAGACAGCAGCTCGAGTAGCAGCTGGAGCAATAGCCAGATTGTACTTACAGCGTTATATAAAAATAGATATTTTGGGTTATTTGCAACAAATGGGTGATTTAAAGTTGCAATTTGAAAAGGAAGAGGAAATCAATAAAAATCCATTTTTTTGCCCTAATAATAAGCAAATTCAGGAATTGGCCGATTATATAGAGAGTTTAAGACGTCAGGGAGATTCTGTTGGGGCTCGAGTGAAAGTAATAGCGCGTGGGGTGCCGATAGGATTGGGCGATCCAGTATTTGATAAGCTGGATGCTACCTTGGCTTATGCTATGATGTCGATTAATGCTGTGAAAGGGGTTGAAATAGGGTCTGGTTTTAATGCTGTTGAGCAGCTAGGCAGTGTGCATAGGGACCAATTAACGCGTGAAGGGTTTTTGAGTAATAACGCAGGTGGTATTTTGGGCGGTATAGCTACGGGGCAACCCATTGAGGTGAGTATTGCCTTAAAGCCAACTTCAAGTATTACGACCCCTGGCCAAACAATTAATACTCAGGGGGAGGCGGTGACAGTGGTAACAAAGGGAAGGCATGATCCTTGTGTAGGGATAAGGCTGTGCCAATAGCTGAAGCCATGATGGCTTTGGTGTTAATGGATCATTATTTGCGACACAAGGCGCAATGTTACTAAATGAAAATTAGAGATTTTATTAGGAGCTGCAGGCATTTCGTTTTCTGATCCTGCTCCTTAAGCAGGCGGCTTCTCCGCCTGATAATATAGCCCGTGTTATGCTTTTCGCTAATACGGTAATACTTTATTAATTCATGATCATTACATGATGAGGTCATAATGAGCAGACATTTAAATATAGCTATTGTAGGCGCCACGGGCGCTGTTGGGGAAACTTTTTTAACTGTTTTGGAAGAAAGGAATTTTCCAATCAAATCTCTCTACCCATTAGCCAGTTCTCGGTCAGTAGGCAAGACGGTGACTTTTAGAGAGGAAGAATTGGATGTTCTGGATTTGGCAGATTTTGATTTTAGTAAAGTTGATCTCGCTTTATTTTCTGCTGGGGGGGCTGTTTCAAAGGAGTATGCTCCGAAAGCGGTAGCTGCTGGATGTGTCGTAGTGGATAATACCTCTTGTTTTCGGTATGAGAATGATATTCCTCTCGTGGTGCCAGAAGTTAATCCCCATCGCATCTCTGAATATACCAAAAGAGGCATAATTGCTAACCCAAATTGCTCTACTATTCAGATGGTGGTGGCTTTAAAGCCTTTGTATGATGCAGCAGGCATTAATCGCATTAATGTGGCTACTTATCAGTCTGTTTCTGGAACAGGAAAAAAAGCTATAAGTGAGCTTGTTTCCCAAGTAGGAGAACTTTTGAATGGAAGGCCAGCTCGTGCTCAAGTTTACCCTCAACAAATTGCATTTAATGCTATTCCACACATCGATCAATTTGAAGACAATGGATATACCCGCGAAGAAATGAAGATGGTTTGGGAAACTCGTAAAATTATGGAAGATGAGAGCATAATGGTTAATCCTACCGCAGTCAGAGTCCCTGTGATTTATGGACATTCCGAGGCTATTCATGTGGAGTTGAAAAAGCCTCTGACTGCTGATGAAGCCCGTGCTCTACTTGCAAAAGCACCAGGTGTTACTGTGGTGGATAACATTTCCAAAGCAAGTTATCCCACAGCGATCAAGAATGCAGTAGGTCATGATGATGTTTTTGTAGGGCGCATAAGGCAGGATATTTCCCATCCTTGCGGTTTAAATTTATGGGTAGTTGCTGATAATATTCGCAAAGGAGCAGCCAGTAATGCCGTGCAAATCGCTGAAATACTTCAAAGAGAATTTTTGTAATAATTAATCAATGCGATAGACCGCGCTCATAAATGCATAAGTTGTCCACATTGTTTTTTTAGGTGTATACTCAAAATATGAGCACTACAAAACACAGAGATTCAGGCACAGACTTGCCAACACGCTTGCCCACCGGTAAACGTGACACGTCCTTTTTAGTTGCTGAAACGAAATCCATGGAAAGGAAGAGACGTTTGGCAGAGCAGCAAGGCGAGAGGCGATTTGCGTCGGTTAAGGCACGTGAACATCCTGAGGAAGAAATCCGAGTGGCCCCAGAAGGTGAGTTACAAAATAATATATTGCAGCATCCTGAATTGGATAGCCAACGGTTTGATGGCATAGATCCTAATTTAAATCCTGAGCCGCCTCTCAATACGGAAGCAAGGCGAGAGTTTGATAATGAAAGAAGAGAACAGGATAAAGAAAAACAATTGCGTTTGGGGAACATGCCAAAATTTACCACAGCACCTACCCCTCGAGGGCCCTAAATGAGTATCGCGAACGACATTATCAGACATAGGATGCCTGATTTCGATGCGTATTTGCGCGAGGGGGAATCTTTAGATGATATTGATGAATATGGTTTTACTCCTCTAATAGAATGTGCAATCACTCGCCAAATTAAAATTGCAGAGCAATTAATTGCACGAAAAGTCGATATTAATAAACCAGACGTTACAGGACGAACCCCTCTCCATTGGGCAGTAGATAATAATGATTTAGAAATGACCAGGCTCTTGTTAACATATGGAGCTGATCCTAATGCTTATACCCGTAATGGCCTTAGTGTCCTGGTTTATCCAGTTTTGCGTGGACAAGATGCAATAAAACAATTGTTATATCATCATGGTGCTAAACTGGATTTTGCCATGGATTTTATTAATGCCAAATTGATTGGACATCGATTTGAGTTGCAGGGCGACGTAGATATAGTCAATTCCATAGGTGAGTTTATTGAGTTGGATTATGAAGGATTTATTTTGGAATTTACTGTTGCAGTAGTAAAAGATTCTTTGCGTAGGTTCATCAGTAGCTTTTCTACCCGACATTTAAGAGAGCATTTCCCATTGATTCATAATATTATGGATGCTTTTGCTAATGCGGCTGAATTATTGCAATACCAACATCATCCACGACTGAATGAGCAGCACTTTAAGCGCTTTGAGGATTTGTTAAAAGACCATATGTTGATTCTTCCAGCGGCAAGCCGAGGCCATGCTTTATGTTTTGTACGCTATCATCAATGGTGGGCAAAAATTGATAGAGGGGAGAATAGTTTGAAAGAGGGAAGTGTCAATATTTATAGGATAACCAGACCTGAGGCATTGAGTGTTCGTTTTATTCAAGATTTTTTATATAAAAAACAAAACAGGCGCTATTTTCATCATGTTATTAATCAACAGCTGGGATTGCTTCCTTTTGCACAAATTCCAATTAGTTCGCAAATAAGTGGAAATTGTTCCTGGGCTAATGTGCAAGCCGTAGTGCCGGTTGCGTATGTGATGCAGGAATTAACCAGTGTAGAGAATTTTAATCCAGATGTTGCTCTAGGATTATATAATGAATGGATAGAATGGGATAAAGACAGAGCTCTTGATGAATGCCTTCAACGGTTTTATTTGGCCAGCCCTGAGCGTAAGGCGAGTATCGCTGCGATATTGGGTGGGGTTTTATTTCAATCCTGTGATCATGGAAACAGGCATCATTTAGAAAGAGCAGAGAAAATTCTTACTATTTTGACTATAGAAGATTATTCCTATATTTTGAATAGTTATTTGGAAGAATATTGTATTAAGCGCTTAACTCGCAAAGGGAATAATTTATTGAAAATTCTGGATGATTGCGGAATTAATCCCAACATAGGAGTGAATCCTATTGCTACTGGTTTATAAGTAGCTGCTTATGCATAACTTAACGGATTACTTTCGCGTGGCTGCTCCTCAGCAAATTCCTTAAATTTTTTAATTTCCTGGGCGAGAGTTTCCATTCCTTTCGTAAATAAGGAGTAATCAGAATATTTTTCGGCTAAATTAGTGTGCGCAAAATCGATGATCTCCTCTCCTTTTTGCGATAGGCGTTGATATATTGTTTTTTCCTTTATTACTCCCTTTTGATCTACAGTACTTGCGGCTTTTATAAAGAGGGACAGAGAATGAATCATGCGCGCGTAACGCACAGGGTAATCATTCCAACCATGTTTTTTTAGGGCTTCTAGATAGAGAGTAATACACTCCAGATAAGCAGATACAAATTCATCATCCTCTAATAAAGTTTGCGCCTCTCTTAGATTAATGGAAGCATCATAATTTCTTTTAGGCCAGTTCCATTCTAATGGTACATGCATGGGAAAAGCCCACCAATCGTAGTGATAGGTTGTCTTAAAAAATTCATCCGGTTTTTTCTTAAATAAATTTTCAAGGGTATGAATCATAACCTGTTTCAGTATACCTAAACGATTTTCTTGATTTAATTCAACAAGCTTTATTTTGTGGCCTGGCGTAAGGTCAGTTTTTTTTAAGGACAGTTCAGTAAATAGTTTAATCGCTTCCTTTCTTCTACCTTCTGCGAGATAGCTAACAATTTGCTTTTTATCTTTGGCATGAAGCTTAATGATATCTTTTTTACCATGCATGATCATGACTCCTTTCCTGTATACCCAATATACAACTGGTGTTTGAATTTTTAAAGAGGGATTTTAAATACTCATTTTGCATGTGTTTCTGATGAATGACCGCACTATTTAATTTAACGAAAGCAAATTAGACCAGAGTCCGGTTGTTTTGGTCTTTCTGGATATTGTTTTAATAGAAACTCATCCACTAAATCTTTGAATTCTTCTTGAAGTAAGACCGTTAATTCTTCAGGGTTGTTTAGAACTTCCTTTAATTGCCAATAGAGGACAGGGGAGGTGCTTTTGTAGATTGCCTTGTATGTAAGGTCATCTTCAATTCCTGGTGTAATAATTTCAATTCGTGAGTAGACGTCATCTATTAACCGGACTGTTATATGATGGGGAAATTTTGTTTTAAAAAAATCAACTGACAATCTGGCATTGTTATGGAATGGGGAGTAAGGAGTGATTAAGTCCCTGTGATTCGAAGGAAGTATTTCTGGATTCGCCTGTGCTTTCACGGGGCTTAAATCATGTACGGTAATTCTTAAATCAGAATTTTTTGCGAGCAGATCTGAAATATTTCTGTTGAATTCATCCAGTTCGCTATCATTGGGCCATTGACTGTTAGATATTTGTTCAATTATCTTCTGAATTCTATATTCGGAATGAGTAGCTCTTCTTTTTGTGCTCCTTATCCACTCATCAACTGGACATCTCTCGGAATAAAAATCAGTAAAAGACCATGGAAGTAGTTGTTGTAATAGATGCGCATCGGCTGGTAGAGTGTTGATAGTAATAATAGGAACTAATTTTTTTTCATTGGCATTTATACAATAGATGACACAAGAATTTCCTTCGATACTCTGTTTATATAGTGACAAGATTTGTCCATATTTAATGGCTAGAGGTTTTTTGCCCCCTATGATATCCAGAAAGGAATGATTACTGCTGTCAAAACCAAAATAAAAATCTTCTCCTGTATAGAGGTCATCTCTTTTAGCAAGTTCCTTTTCATTATTGAAAAATTTTAATGGGGAGGAAGGATGAGAGCCTAGCGAACTAATTGATATCATAAGAACTCCTGTATTTATAACCTGGTAACAGCAAGCTCAAGCTTCTCTTTTTTCCGACGCCCCAGGGATATGTCGTGGGCATCGAGACACGGAAGTGGGCTATTTTACGTAACCTCTGTTTAAATTTTTTAGCTTTGACCTTGCCAAGATGATAGGCCTAGATGCTTTTAACAAGTGGGGATGCAATAGTGATTTCATCTTCCGTTTTTTCTGCTATCGGCGTATGGTAAAACAATCTAATTGCCTCTTTGGCTTGCTCAGAATTTGCTATTTTTTCAACTTCTATAAAACTTTTTGCAGCATTTTCTGAGACTACTTTATTGCTCTTGTTCACCGAGTTTGTAAAAGATATTCTGTGTGAGGCAAGAGCTATTCGCACTTTATTGCAAGTTGAGCTGCTTTCATTGGAAAAAATATGAATTCTCTCAATCAATGGTACTTTTGCTACAGCCGATTTAATTCGAGTGGCTTTACTCCTATTACCGATGCTAAAAAAGCTCTCAGAATTTTTCTCGAGTCGCTCTACTTGCTGTTTAATGGCTCTCATTTCAGGAGAGTTTACGGATTTGTCAATCTGTTTTAATTGCTGTAAGATCATAGCCATTAGGACAAAATCAGCTTCTCCTTTTTCTACCATTTCTCGCACGGCTTTACAATAATCTTGAGTTGCCGTATCCTTTTTACCGAAACCAGCTTTTTCAATTTGTCCGATTAGTTTTTCGCATTCCTCTTTAATATTGCCAAGATTCTCATTCTTTAAGGAATGCTTATCTTTTAGGTATTGTTCCGCTTTTTCTGTTTGATTAAACTCTATTAACAGTCGATAGTTATTACCAGCCTCCCAACCACGAGTTCCAACGATCGTTAATATATTGAAGAGGTGTTTAATTCCTAGTTGATTATAAATCTCAATTAATTTATCTAATTTGAGCATTTGATTATTGGTAAACATTTGCGCATAAGGATGTATTAGTATAGGGTTTTTATCTAATATCTCCTTAAATTTTAAAATGAGAGCTGTATTTTTATTCCCTCGTGATGCATTGTTTAAAAATACCTCGGGTATTTTTTGTTGTATTAGTTGAGAAAACTCTAATGGTAATTCAATTTGGTGTTGAAGCACTTGAGCGCGATTCATTACATTAATAATGATTTCTATACGTTTTTTTTGAGCAGCTATTTGTGCTTCGCTTGGGAGATCTGCAAAAGAATCCAATTGGTTAGCCAGAGATTGTAATTCCTTAAATTCAATATTTTCAGTTAACCACAATTCTTTTAATGACTCTTTTAATTCAGCATGGTTATTTTTCATGGCAAATTGGATGGATTTTTCTAACAATGCCAAGGAAGGCTTAAAATCGCTACGGTCTAAAATTTCTTTTATCAGAGTTTGATGACCAAGTGCTACAGTTCGCAAGAAAAATTTCTCTTTTGGTTTCTGATCTGGCTTAGAAAAAATTTTCCGCATTAGTTTTTTTTCGCGTCTGATATTACCAATAACATCCATTTGCTCTACTATGGAAGAGATGGCAGTTTGTATTTGTTTTTCTGTTATTTCAGTTTTCCCCAATTTCCCCTGCCTTAATTGATTTATATTTTGTAATTGAGGTAACCCTAATTGAAATAAATCTCTTAATAAATTGAGCTGGTATCTAATGTTTTTAGGTTCTTTAATCTCATGACCACGTTCATTCTTTTTGATTACGGCTTCGCCTTTTCTAATCACAAAGAGTCCATTTTTATCAAGTTCATATACCGGGAATAGTTCTCTGTCGTACGGAAAATTATTGTTTTTTAATAAATGATACGCATCCTCCAAATCGGCTTTAATCATAGCTTCACTATAATGATAAGGTGATTTGTTCTCACTGATGATGAGAAGAGGGAGATCATAGTGATATTGCTTTTTTATTTGCAGAGCATGAAAAGCAAGGTTTAATCGATCAAATAATGTGTCTTTACAAGCATAAAGCGCACGGACAGCACTTTTTGTATTACATGCCAATATTTCATTATGCTCTTCTGCATCGGAAGACTTTTTCTGCAGTTCAATTAATTCACGAAGGGATATGGCGTATTTAGGATGTTTTCTTTTTTCTTCTTGGGCTAGTCTCTCTTCTAAGCAGGAGTATATTGCCTGGATTTTTTGTTGAACGAGTGTGTCATCTTGCACTTGTTCAAGATACTCCTTACACTCTTGACGAAGCAACAGCTTAAAATCTTGGATTGTTGCATCAGAGGGGAGATAATGTTTATTATTCAGGCGGGAAAGAATTTTTGCTGCTCTATTTTCCAGAAAGGGGATCAGCAAATCGGGTGTTGAAGGTTTTTTTATCTTGTTTTTATTGTAAAAAATGGCTCCTGTTGAGGAGCGTTTTGGTTTTTCTACATCATCATTTTGGGCATTAAGCAAATTATAAAGCTGTTTTCCATAGACTGAAGCATCTCTTATCCAAAACTTGGTACAGCTTGACATATTTTGGCCCAAACGTAACGTTCATCTTTTAAATCAACCTGTTCAATATTGGAGATAATACCAATGGGGAAATAATTGTTTCTTTTATGTTTGTAGCCTGGATAAGGTTTTATTTTGCCATGAGGAGGCAGCAAAGTATGAGCGAGTTTTTTGGTATAAATGGTATTTCTTTGTGTTTTGGATGATGGGACAAATCTAACGGTCAAGCCATCAGCGACTTTGTCTGAAAATGGGGTTGGTTCTGTTATAGGTTCTTGAAAACGCAGCTCCGGTAAAGGTTCTGTAATTAATTGTCTTGTGTAAGAAATTCCATTTCTAGGATCAGAATATTTCAAATACTCAATAGGAAAATTTTCCAATTCTTTTATGAGATGAGTATACCGTTCATGGATGGGGTCTTCCAGAGCCTTTAAAAGATAATCGTAATCAGGAAAATCTTCTCCACTTAAAGGGGTTGTAGAAACCAAGCGGGCTAGTGCTTTATTATGGGTTATTAAATTAAGTGCCTCAAGCAAACCATCCTCATCAATTAAAGATTCTTCTCGGCTTGCTGTTTTAGGTATAGTGACTTGTTTAAATTCTACTAGTCTGTTTTTGACTAATTGTTGGTAATTTTTTCTGTTGACCTCAATAGCAAATTGTCCTTTATTGACAGTAACAACGTTTGGTGTGATCCCAAGCAGGATGCTATAGGTTTCTTTAAAATAGTCCGCTTGTTGGATGTCATCAAAAAAGATTGTGGCTATATTTTTGGCCCTATCGTGCTTTACTCTGGAAATGATGGGTAGAGTAGTCTGGGTAACACCAGGTACTGGGGTTATGGTTTGCAACGCGTTAATCAAACTCATAGCACTCATGAAGTGATCCACTTTATGTGGATTACCTGTTTCACTATGTTGGAATGCAAACATTTTTTTGCTGGGGTTTAATTTGCTGGCAGCAGTAAAGTACTTTACAATTTCTTTCAGAAGTAACAGAGAGCGATAAGCGTCGAGAAGTTGTGCTTCATTATGGTTGCGCTGAGTCCAAAATAAATCAATTTCTTTAGTTGCATCGCGTGCTTCTTTCAAAAGCTTAGTACGATTTTCTGAAGAGATAGGTGGTTTAAATCGTAAGTTAATGTTTTTTAAATCATTTAATATCGTTTCTTTTTGCGCTTCAAATGTCTCTTGCGAGATCAACCCAAACATGGAGTTTTGTCCTGTTAAGTCCAAGGCATCAAAACTGCATCGTATTAATTTAAATACGGACGTTAGTTTTTCAAGATCAAGGCTATTAAGGGTTTTATAGAGGCCGGATTGGCTTAAATAAGAGTTTAGAATACCAATGCTTTTGGCTCCGCCTTCTTTTTCAGGGTAAAGAGGATAACAACGGGTTAACTCTAGGCCATGGGCTTTGTTCATCATATTGAGTTTGGCGTCAGCCAATTCACGAATTGAGCCTGCAGGAAATAATAGTTCAATGGTGTAGATTTTTTTGGTGATCAAGGTCAGTGCTTCTTCACGAGTGATTTCCCGTTTTTTGTTATGCTCCTTTTCAATTACATAATCTATAAAAATTTCAGAGGGAGTAGCTCGTCTGTCTAAATAATCTTGGATATCAGAATACCCCATTAGTTCCACAATAATGGCATCTCGATAGAGCCGCTCTAAATCCCCTCCATAGAGTTCCTTGGCATTGGTTCTGCAATATTTAAGATACTCTTTGCCAGAGGTTACTCTGAAACTTTCATATGTTGCTCGTCCCAATACATTAGGGCCTGTATCATTAAATCCTGTTTCATCACGGCGACCAACAACGCTGAATAACATCATGAGCTGTAATTTTTCAAGCTCAGGATCAGTTAATGATTTGAATTCCGATTTATACGCTTGTTTAAATGCATGTATCGCAGTAATTAAATAGGCAGTTCTAACCGAATGGGTCAGGCCGTGATTTGGACGGTAGACAATATGTTTTATTTGAGAACCATAGGCTTTTTCAAAACGTTCTTGATTTAAAGAAGAGTGGCTTCGTGCTACAAGTTTATCGTATAATTGCTTGGCTTTTTGTTTGTCTGAGTCAAAGGCAATTAATTTTTCCCGTAATTCTTTTAGTTCTTTATTTTTTTGCTCTATTACTAGAGGCTCAAGCTCTTTTTTAAGAGCATCGGTGAGTTGATCGATTTTATCTACCAGATCAACGCGTTCTTTTTCAAATTCTGAATCCGCAGCATAAAATTTATGTACTCGCGTAATATCCGTTGGGTCAACCACTTTACCATCAAGAGTGATGTCAACGAATTTCCTGGCCACATCACCACTTAAGTGAATCAATTTGCCATTTTCAAGTTGAATCATTGCTAATTGATTAAACCAACGACCAACCATTGGAGTTATGGAGTATGGTTTTGAAAAATAGTTTTCGCTGACGTATTCAACAGCTTTGAGGAAGCGATTTCGATTAATAAATGTTTTCATAGAGATACTCATTTAGGGCAGAGCCCTTGTTTTTATTCACTATGGCATTAAAAGATTAGTTTGCTCACCAATAACAAAATAGGGTCAGGGCCTACCCATGAATGAACACTTAAATTGAATTTAATAAATTCAATTTAATGCTATTTTCTATGTTCCGCGACTTGTTTGCGGGATCCGGAACTGAGCAATATCGCTAGATTCCGTGTATAAACCGCGGAACGTAGAAGGCAAGTATTTTTTCATGCATAGAACCCGAAAATAGGGTAACTATTTATTGACGTACGGGATTATACCTGTTCCTTTCTTTCCATGTCAAAATTTAGTCACTATTAATAATATTGGATCATCTTATGGGGGTATAATAAGCTTAGGATAATCTTCGTTATCTTGAATTCACATTGATTACAACCCGTATAGCCTGTAATTTTAAGGTGCAAGCATTAATAAAGTGAGTACTCTCTGAAATTTGTTTTTTAAAGAATTGGATCTCCTCATCACGAATTGCAGGATTAAGCTTTTGTAACGCCTCGAGTCGATTTATTTCTTGAGAAATAGTCAATTCCATCTTTGATTTTGCGTCCTCAACAAGTAGCCTCATCTGTGCTTCTGCAACCTCGTGAGTTTGTTTAAGAATGGATTCAATATTTTCTCGAACCTGTTTAATGACTGGATAGCCTAAATGACGCTTAACTGGTTCACATAAACCATTGAGCTGTTCATAATTTAAAATATTGGATAAATTTTTATTGGTTGTATCCATCAAAATTCTAATCGGCGACAAAGGTAAAAATCGGTCAAGTTGCAGATATTTTGGAGCTGCAGAATTGATTGTATAAAAAGTCTCCAAGAATAGAGTCCCAGGTTTTATGCTTTTAATTGAAATGGTTGTCACCGTGGCATTACCAAGATCTGATTCCAGAATCATTTCCATGGAATCATGAATCATGGGGTGTTCCCAACTTAAAAATTCCATGTCTTCACGTATAAGAGCTTTGGGGCGAGAGTAAGTGACGGTCATACCATCTTCCTTTAATCCGGGAAAATGAGTGGTTTTCATGTGATTACCTGGACGCAGTATTTCAGCATTTTCCGAATGGTACTCCTGATCGATTCCATATTCCTGATAAACCAGCGACATATAATTTTCCAGTTCAAGAGAGTTCTCTTCTGCTTCTATCGCATCAATTAGTTCTTTTCCTATAATATAGTTGCAGGAATTCAACTCTAATAATCTATCTCTGCCTGCACTCAGTTCTTTTTTAATTGCTTCAGTATGTAGTTTGGTATCAATAATGAGTTCCTCTATAAGGTTTTTTTCTGGATCTGGATTGCTCAAAATAGGTAGCAGTCGATCTTGAAAAGTTTCAAATATTGAAAAACCGACAGAGCAGCTCTGTTGGAAAATATTGATTCCCTCGTGGTACCAGCGGAATAATTTTTCCTGAGCTGTACCTATTATATAGGGTACATGAATTTCAATGGGATGATTTTGACCAATTCGATCCAATCTTCCAATTCGTTGCTCAAGCAAGTCAGGGTTTAGTGGCAAGTCAAATAAGGCCAAATGATGAGAAAATTGAAAGTTTCGCCCTTCGCTGCCTATTTCGGAACAAACGAGCACTTGGGCTCCATTATCATCTTCTGCAAAATATGCAGCGGCTCTATCACGTTCAATAATGGTTAATCCTTCATGGAAGGCTGCGCTACGAATGCCTGTCTTTAATTTTAAATATTGTTCTAGTGTAATAGCCGTTTTTGCTTCTGCGCAGATGACCAGAATTTTTTTAGGGTAAAGTTCGTGAATTTTGTCAACAAGCCAGCTTACTCGAGGGTCATGATTTACCCATGACTCATTATCCAGCAAAGATTCGGGATAAAGGTTGGTGGATTTTAATTTTTTGTTTACCATGGAGTAAATATCTGGGCAAGTTAAAGGGACAGGATGAACTATCCTTATGGGAAACCCTTTAATCGCAACTCGAGTATTTCGAAACAATACGCGTCCTGTACCATATCTATCCAATAATGCTTGAATTGTAGCATTAATGCTGGAGGGGACTTCTTCACCCAAGAATTGCGCTAAACGCAATTGAGATTGAGAGTGCAACTCATCTGTTTCATTTTTTTCCTTATAATCAAGGAGTTCTTGAACGACTTGATTTATTTCCTGGTACTGTTTTTCTTCCTTTTTAAATGCTGCAAAATCATAAAATCGTGCTGGATCAAGCAGGCGAAGGCGGGCGAAATGACTTTCTATTCCAGCCTGTTCAGGAGTAGCCGTAAGCAGTAACAAACCTCCGCTCTGAGTTGATAGTTTTTCGATAAATGTGTATTCAGGACTTTGAGATTCTTCGGACCAGTGAAGATGGTGTGCCTCATCTACGACAAGAAGATCCCAATGGACAGTTAATATTTGCTGACGGATTTCCTCATTTTCCATGAGGAAATCCAGATTGGTTAATACCAATTGCTCCGACTCAAATAGATTATCAGTTCCCAAATTTTCTTCTATTGGAAGATTTTCATATTCCGACTCACCAGAATGGTTTGCCAGGTTATCATAACGATTTTGATCTATGATAGAAAAATACAAGTTAAATCGTCTGAGCATTTCGACAAACCATTGATGAATCAATGAATTTGGAACAATAATAAGTACTCGAGAAGCACGGCCAGTATGTAATTGATAATGCAGTATCATGCCAGCTTCAATTGTTTTACCAAGTCCTACTTCATCAGCCAATAGAACACGAGGGGTAAATCTTTGAGCTACTTCATACGCAATATAGATTTGATGAATAAGGTGGCTGGCTCGCGAACCTAATAATCCTCTTGCCTTAGATCTTTGTAATCGGCTGACATGATTTAATGTTTCTATTCTGAGCTTAAAAGTGCTGAGCTTGTCTAATAATCCGCTGAAGAGTCTTTGTTGTGGCGTATTCAGTTTGATAAAACAATTAAGAGCAAGCTCACTCACTTGAAACAGTTTTCCTGATTCGTCTTCCCCTGTATAAAATAAAATGCCATCTTGTTCCTTAATAGCGGTAACTTTTAATTTTTGCTGCTCATTGGTGATGATTTCTTCACCAACTTTGTAAGATATACGGCTTAGAGGAGCATTGTCAGTGGCATAAATTCTATCTTCTTCAGCAGCTGGAAAGCTTATACAAACTTGCCTCCCGTCAACTTCAGTAATAATACCCAGCCCGAGTTGTGACTCAGTGTTACTTATCCAGCGTTGACCAATAGAAAATGTCATAAAGTGTAACTTCCTCTTTATTTTGTATCATTAATTTTTAATGAGCGATTGTATCAATTTTTAAATTGAGTGGCATGAATAATTTCAACCTATTGATTTAGGTATATACGGTGAAAATGATTACAGTATAAACATGGTATACAAATTATTGACACTAAATGTCCAAGCACAGTATAGTGTCAATGAGTTTAAAATTTTAAAAGAAAAGGAGAAATAGTATGTTAGCTCACTCCCATTTAAAACAATTAATTAGAAAAGATTTATCAAAATCTGCTGCAGGCTCAATAATTCAACGTTGGGGGTATCTTTTTAACAACTAGCCATCCTTATCCCAAGCTTCCTCATTCCTTTTTTCATACTGTCCCCCAAAAACGATCAATCAAGTCGATATCGGCAAGAATTCAAAATGAGTTTCTTAATTCCCATAGTCAAAATGCAAAATTTCAGGCATTAACAGGTATTGAGCATGTGATTATTTATCTTAATGGGCACTTGTCACTTTGGCAGAAAAATAAAGACGGTGCTTTTTCCGAGAGTGATGATCAAAAAACTCCTGCATTAGGGGATTCTTATAATCTGATTAAATCAATATCTCATTGTTCTGTTTGGTTAACCATGATTTTTCAATCGATGATTGAGAGACGTGCAAGAAATAGCCGCCATATAATCGATTTATTGAAACTTAAATCTTGTTTGCATGATTTAAGGTGTTTAGATGAGAAGATTCGTCCTGAGCTCCCAGTAATTCATAAAATAATGACTTACCTCGCTCAAGCTCAAGTGATAACTAATTTATCCCAGATGAAAAAGTTACAGAGTCAGTATTTGCAAGAGATGAAAATAATCAATGAAGATTATGCTTCACGGGCAGCTCAACTCCAATTGCAGGGAATGCATAAGATTTTAGGGGGTTGGAAAACCAATGCAGGAATTCAATTAGAGAAAACACGCGTTCTAATAGTTTGTTCGCATGGTCCCAGAGAGGAGTTAATCGAAAAGCAGTATTTCCTTGATTTGTATGCAAAGTATGGGATTCCCGATGCAGAAAAAAGAAGCTCCCATATTATTTGTGTTGAGATGTTGCCGGAGCAAATAGCAACCGTAGGTAAGGATTCTTTGATTGATTTCTTGAGAAAACACCAAATCAACAGCTTGATTGGACAGGACATGTTAGGTGATTCACAGGCAATGAATAAAGACGTTTTAGGAAAATACGCTCCTGATGTCCTGCGATCTTTTTGTCCTTACCATGTGAAATCTTCTGTATCTGGACGCAATTCAATATTTACAACAGCATGTAATCAAAGAAAAGAGACTGAGTTAAGCAAAGCCTCTTCAGAAGATTATAATTGCACAATAAAATAAGGTCTGTTGACAATAAGTCCCCCTGTCTATGCGCCTCGGTTTGTTCGAGGCGTCTAGCAACATGGCACTGCTATTTACCTTAATCAGGATTTTTTAGATTTCTTAAAATCTGTTAGTGATTGAATTTTCAGATCTTTTTTTTCGCTGATATTCTAAAATAAAATTTAATTGCAAAAAATAAAAGAATTACTTGTCTTATTGATGCTTTATGATTAAAAATGGTCATCTAAGGAAGATTTTTAATCGTAAGGAGTAGATATGGCCACCAATGAAACAGAACTTAAAGTTTTGATTAAAGCTGATAATTCAGTAACCACTACTAATGGCACAGAAAGTACTTTAAAGTCTTCTAAAGACAGTACTGACGCTCCTGAGATTGAAACAGACAGTCTCAAAAAAATTATTCATACTCAAAAACAACTTAGCGACGTTAAAGAAAGCCTAGGTTCGATTGTAGACAGCATGGCAGAAAATCCTAGTTTATTTACTCGTGCAGCAACAGCATGGGGTGAACTGCCTATGTGGCAAAAAGTGACAGGGGGAGTAGTTTTAACAGCTCCAACTTTAGCAGTAGGGTTGTTTGCTCACATTGGTGTTTTGTTGGTAATAGGTGGAGTTACGGGAATCACCTATACAGCCGGTGCCATTGTTTTGGACGATCATCACACATGCAATGTGAATATCGCTAAGCGATTAAAAGAAGGGCTTTTTGGCTTAGCTGATGTGTTGCAGATTACCATTGATGCCTTGGATGAAATTCGTAAAAAATTTGCTGAGGAAATTCAGAAATTTAAGAAGGAAAATACCAGATTAACTGAAAATATTGATAGACTTGATAGTCAGGTGGAGTCACTTACTACTCAAGTAGAGTTATTTATGGAAACTGAAAAATTGCTTCGTAAATTTAAAAATGATCTCGAGGAAACGACCAGACAACTGCAAGAATCAGCTAGTAAACAAACGGATTTATTGGAAAGAAACCAGAAAGAATTATCGCAGGTAGTAAAAGAGTATGAAAGGAGTCAAAAACAATTAGCTACTAAAGTTGCTGAATTACATGAAGTAAGAACGTCTTTAGGTCTGGAGGTCGAGAAAGCTAAAATTGTTGCCAATACTCTACAAGGAGCAGTTCAAACTTTATCAGGAACGGTTATTGCTGATCAAGAGAAACGTGCCTCATTCCAAAAACAGCTGGATGGATTTCTTAATGCTAAAGAAATCAGTTTTGATCAAGTGGCTGAACGAATTTGCCAGGCGGAAGAAGAGCTAAGAATGGTTCAAGAAGAGTTAAGACGCAGTAATGAGCGCTATAACGAATTATTAAAGCGTCACGAAGCTCAAGTGGATCGCTTGGATAAAATGGTTGATAGAGCGGTAGAAATAGGCCAAGTGGCAGAATCGGATAAAGAAAATATTAAGCTGGGTAATGACAATTTGGGTTTGTATAGGTATGGACTATATTGTAATGAGAAGAAAATACCAGCTGTATCAATTCCAGATGATACGCATACAGTTAGAGAAGGTATGAGAGTACATTAAATCGCCTCTACTAGTGCGCTGAAATGCCCTATAGCATCCAATTTGAATAAATACGGACGATTGGTATCAAAAAGCAAGTAGGTTGGGCCATTCTGACCCAACAAGTGATCTCTTAAAATGGCTAATGCTGGGTCAAATGACTAATCCACAGACTTTATTTACAAAGGGTCAGAACGATTACAAATTTTAAGATCTTTGTCCTGCTGTTATCGGAATGACGTTCCTATAACAGCGTGACAATTTACTATTCCCCTTGTTCTTTAATCAGCATAGCTTCTCTTTTTTTGTTACCCTCATTTTTTGCAGGAGCTGACCGATTGCTTTGTTGGCTTCCTTGATTCGGGTTGGAACCGGATTTTTTCCGTTGTTGATTTGAGGTAGCAGAACTGCTGGCGCTGCCTGACGAGCTACGTTGATGACTTCCTCCTGAACGACGTCTTCGATTTGAACCACTGCTGCTGCTTTGAGAGCGCTTGTCTGAGCCCTTGGCTGTTTGTTTTGCTTGATGTTGAGCACGATTATGGTGTTTTTTGCTATATTCTTGAGCCGTAGCTTGGGTAGCAGAATGGCCACCAAATAAACTGGTCCATAATCGTTTTATGAAACTAGTTTGAGGATGTTTGATAGTTCTGTGTTCTGTAAATGGTTTAACAGCTGGTTCATCATGTGAGGCAGGTTCTTTATCACTGCTAGGTACATGCACTTCAGGTTGCTGAATCAAGGTATAACTAGGCTTTTTTGATTTTCCGACATTATCTTCTTTTAGACGTGTAATAGTATATTGTGGAGGATGCAAATAAGGATTTGCAATCACCACTACACTTACGCCATGTCTTTTTTCAATATCTTTAATAAAATTTCGTTTTTCATTCATGATGAATGTAGCCATTTCAGCAGGTAATTGCACCTGAATTTCAGCTGTTTTTTCTTTCAAGGCCTCTTCTTCGATAAGCCTGGTAATGGACAAGCCATGAGATTGAATGCTACGAACTGTTCCTCTGCCTTCACAACGAGGACAAACTTCCTGAGCTGATTCTCCTAATGATAATCTGAGGCGCTGACGAGACATCTCAAGAAGACCAAAGCGGGAAATGCGCCCTACTTGAATTCTGGCTCTATCAGCTTGCAAAGCTTCTTTCAGTCGATTTTCGACTTCTCTTTGATTTTTGCTCGAGCTCATATCAATAAAATCGATGACAACTAAGCCGCCCAAATCACGTAGACGTAGTTGACGGGCAATTTCATCGGCTGCTTCGAGATTAGTATTTAAAGCAGTAGCTTCAATATCCGCGCCCCCTGTAGCCTTAGCAGAGTTAATATCAATGGATACCAGCGCTTCTGTTCTATCAATAACTAAAGCACCACCAGAAGGAAGCATGACTTGACGTTGATAAGCTGTTTCAATTTGGCTTTCAATTTGATAGAAATTAAAAAGAGGAATGCTGTTGTTATAGAGTTTTAGATTAGGTAAAAACTCTGGTTTTACACGCTCAATGTATTGTTTCGCTTTAATATAAGAGATTTGATCGTCAATAATGATTTCGCCTATTGATTTTCGTAAATTATCACGAATAGAACGAATAATGACATCACCTTCTTGATGAATTAAACAGGGTGCCAGTTCTGTGTTATACGCTTGTTTGATGGATTCCCACTGATTGCAAAGCATATTCAAATCATCTTGCAATTCCTCCAGACTTTTTCCAACTCCTGCTGTACGGATAATAAGCCCCATATCTTCTGGTAGCGTTAAAGCATTTAGTGTTTCACGTAACTCATCCCGTTCTTCACCTTCTATGCGTCTCGATATTCCTCCAGAACGAGGATTGTTGGGCATTAATACCAAATAACAGCCAGCCAAGGTAATAAACGTAGTGAGTGCTGCTCCTTTATTACCTCTTTCTTCTTTATCGACCTGGACGAGTAATTCTTGGCCTTCACGGATAAGACTCGTAATTGGAGGTTTTTCATCGCCAAACTCTTCTGGATTTTTGCTTAGATATTCAGGCGCTATTTCTTTAAGTGGTAAAAAACCTTGGCGTTTGGAGCCATACTCAACAAAAACGGCATCGAGACTTGGTTCTCTTCTTGTTACAATTGCTTTGTAAATATTACCTTTTTTCTTGATTTCTCCTGGACATTCAATATCCAGGTCAAATAATTGGTTGTCTTTAATGAGTGCAACGCGGATTTCTTCAGTTTGCATTGCATTTATCAGCATTTTTTCCATGTGTAACCCCATATTTAGGGCGCATGCATTTATGTCAAGATAGTGAAAGGCTCTGTATAGTGTTATAGCCATTTCTGCAGGGTTTGTGCCTGGACGTTAATTTCTCAGTTTTATTACTTGCATTCGTCTTTATATGCTGAGTAAGAAGACGGATAAATTAATATCTTGGTCTTATTCTGCTAAAACGGTAACAGTCTATTCCCTAATTGCCTAATTCTATGTCTTAAAGACAGTGCCATTTGGCAGGTAGGGAGGAGATCTTTAAGCTGACCCATTACCTTATGGACAGACCGTACGCATGCTACCTTGATAATAAAAGGTGCACACTCTGTGATGTACCGCTTACTGATTAAGTGGGTTAGGATCTTGTTTGCAAGCTTTTCTGAAAATGACCAAAATCCACGACTTTCTGCGATTTGCTCATTCACTTTTGCGTAAGTTGCGCTGTGATTCTCGCAGATTGTAGGTTTGGGTCCATTTTTAGTGGGTTTGTAAACAAGTCCTAAGAGAAAAAAGCCTTTTATCAGGCGTGCAAAAGCCCGGGAATCATTCGTAATTGGTATAAAGCATGTCTGGCATGCGTAGGTATCTGTCGAAATAATTATCAATTTTACTCTGGTTTTGGGTCGCTTCCTTATATCTTTGACTTAAATGGAAGCGCATTTTGTTTCTTAACTAGGCATCTACTCATGCTCTATCACTAGGAAGAGCAATTGCTTCGTTGTCCGATGCTCAAATCCTCATGTACATTTCGGCTTTGTGCTTCGTGTCTCCTCGCACTTACAGCTTTACAGCGATTTTCGAAAGAGGTCTAATGGCCTGAGTAGCTGCTTCTTTAGTTTGATTTGTTATCAAATAAACTAAACTTATGCTATTCTGTTAATTTTCCATTCTGTATAGATGATGGGAAATTAAGGAGATTGCATCTATTTTAGTGAATTTATCACAAATCTTTTGTCGATTATGAGTCGACTATTAAACTATTTCTCTATTTATACGTTATAATTCGGTCGTAAGGGATTTTCCCATACGGTATCTAATCATATCAAAAAAATCACGCTCAGAAAACAGGTTTATTGACAATGGGTGAAGTAAGTTATAAAGAAATTAGTTCAGAAGAGAATGGACAACGTTTGGATAATTATCTAATACGTATTTTAAAGGGTGTTCCTAAAAGTCATATTTACAGAATTATTCGTGGAGGTGAAGTAAGGATCAATAAGAAAAGAGCTCAAGTGAATAGCCGCTTACAAATAGGGGATATTATAAGGATTCCTCCAATTCGAATGGCTGATACTAAGGAAACGTTTGTAAGTGATGGTTTGGCAAAACGTTTGAAGGATAGTATTATTTTTGAAGGTTCTTCATTGTTGGTAATTAATAAACCAGCAGGTATAGCTGTACATGGTGGTAGTGGTTTGAGCCTTGGTGTAATTGAAGCCTTACGAAAGATGAGGCACGATTTGTCTTATTTGGAATTAGTGCATCGATTAGACAGAGATACTTCTGGCTGCCTTTTATTGGCTAAAAAAAGAAGCGCTCTGAGAGCTATTCAGGCCTTGCTTGAAGCACGTGAAGTTAAAAAAACCTATTGGGCTTTATTGACTCATTGTTGGGAAGGTAAAAAGAAAATCACGATTACAGCCCCTCTTGAAAAGAATGTATTGAGATCTGGGGAAAGGCTTGTTTCGGTTAATAAAGAAGGTAAGGCCTCTGAAACAGAATTTAAATTATTGGAAAACTATCACCAAGCTTGTTGGGTTGAGGCGACTCCTAAGACAGGAAGAACTCACCAAATTCGCGTTCATAGTGCCTATTTTGGTCACGTTATTGTTGGTGATGAAAAATACGGCTCTAGGGTGGGTGAAGTGGAAGATATAGATAATCACCAAAATCGTCTTTATTTGCACGCAAGGTCTATCCAATTCCATTTGGATGGAATAAAGCGAGTATTCCAAGCGGATGTAGATGATAGATTTGGTAATACACTAAAACAGCTGCGTGCAAGGAGCTTGTTGAGTAATGAGTAATTCATATCAGTTAGTGATTTTTGATTGGGAAGGCACGATCGCTGATACCTTGGGTGTTATTTTACATACCGTAGCTGCTGAAGCTAAAATATTAGGTTTTGGTGAGGTTGATCCTTATCAGGCAAGAAGATATGTCGATTTGGGTTTGGTTCAGGCAATAAAAAAGACATTGCCTCATCTGACAGCTAAACAGCAAGAAGAGTTATTGCTCGCGGTGCAGTCTGCAATGGTTTCAAAACCAACAGAAGTCTGTTTGATACCAGGTGTATTAGAATTTATTCAGCGACTTCAACAGGCAAAAATCGATTTAGCAATTGCTACTAATAAAGGTCATAATTCCTTAATGCGTGCCCTTCAGGCTACTGGCCTGGATCAATGGTTTAAGGTAACGCGTGCTGCAGGACAAGTGCCAGCAAAACCTTGTCCGCAAATGCTTGAAGAAATTATGGAAGAGTTTGGGCAGGATTTCTCATCGACTTTGATGATAGGGGATTCAGTCACCGATATGGAAATGGCAAGAAGAATTAATGTTAATGCTATAGGTATGGATTTTTACCATCAGCAAGAAGCGGCTCTAAAAGCTGCAGGTGCCTTAGCCGTATTTGATGATTACAAGCTTTTGGCTACTTACTTGAGGTTGCCAGAGGTCTAAAGGGGGTAGTAAGCAGTGAGCACATTAACTAGTTTGCCGAATATCTTAACTTTGATGAGGATTTCAAGTATTCCCATATTTGTCCTCATATTTTATTGTCCATTTCAATGGGCCCATCCAGCAGCTGCGGTTATTTTTGCAATAGCAAGTATTACCGACTGGTTAGATGGTTATTTGGCCCGTAAACTTCAAATGATGTCTCATTTTGGTGCTTTTCTTGATCCTGTAGCTGACAAATTATTGGTATCGACCAGCCTGTTACTTTTAGTTGGGGCTAAAGACATCAATTATATTACGATCCCGGCCATTGTTATTGTCGGGCGGGAAATTGTGATTTCTGCTTTGCGTGAGTGGATGGCTGAGGTAGGGAGACGCGCTCTTGTTGCTGTTGGGTATATCGGGAAAGTAAAAGCTTGTTTGCAGATGATTGCTTTGGTTTTATTACTCGCCTTTAATCCAGTTGTTTCATGGTGGGGGAGCATAGGTTTTGTTCTTCTCTATGTGTCTGCAATTTTAACGATTTGGTCTATGGTGATTTATTTGGCTATTGCTTGGCCAGAGTTAATGAAAAAAAGTTAATTTTGTTGTTGACAGCCTATTTATTTTCGGTAGAATTTCATCCCGTAGAGACGCGGGAATAGCTCAGTTGGTAGAGCATAACCTTGCCAAGGTTAGGGTCGCGAGTTCGAGTCTCGTTTCCCGCTCCAAATTAAGCGACTGCGATGTCGCTTTTTTTTTAGAGTGATAGGCGCGCAGTATCTATTTGAGGCTGTGTGGCAGAGTGGTTATGCAGCGGCCTGCAAAGCCGTGTACGCCGGTTCGATTCCGGCCTCAGCCTCCATTAACAAAGTAAATGCCCAGGTGGCGAAACAGGTAGACGCAAGGGACTTAAAATCCTCGGAGCTTAACCTCCGTGCCGGTTCGATTCCGGCCTGGGCACCAAAATTTCTAAACCCATAAGCCCTACGTTGAATCAATCATCATCTTACGATGATGACCTTCGGTTATTTACAACAAGAGTATGGTTTTAAAGGCAGTTACAGCATAGTTCAGCGCCATATTAAGGCATTACTCGTCCTATTCTTTTCTCCGCTTTAGCAATAGATAACATGAGACCATTTCAATAATTTAGAATATTAATTAAAAATTAGGTAACGTCCCTGAAGTTT
>NZ_JNCF01000041.1 GCF_000770585.1 Legionella norrlandica
CCTGATTAATCAAACATTAAATACTATAGATAGCTTAACTGTCATTAGTAGCGGTGATAATGCTCTGGATGAAGAGTTTATTCGGGAATGCAAAGAAGAAACGCAATATCACTTATTACAAGACAAGTTCAGTGTCATTTTAGAAGAATTCGAAACTAATAGAAGAGTGCCTTTGAGAGATAATTCTGAATGGCAATTTATCAAGAAACAATTGCAACAAATACAAAGTGAGAATAATAACGTTTATGCTTTTAATGAAATGTATTATTTTCTTAATAAAAAAATAAAAGAGTTATCTATTTCACCTTCTTTATTATGTCAACCATTAGTTCAATTAAGAGGAACAATTCGCAGTCTTTGGAATGATTTTCAGGAAAAGCATCAAGATTTACTTAATAAATCAATGTACTTTGATTTTAAAGCTCAAAAAATTCAAGAAGAATTATTGAGGGGAGTGAAAGGATATTCTGTCAAGAGTGTGAAGGTAAAAATGGAGCACACGGGGTTTAATGATTATGTGGATTTAATCATTGAAGGGGCAGGAACGTCTCCATTATTTGATGGATTTACACAATATCATTCTAGATTACAGGAATTAACAAAAGGCCACCAAAAGGTGGAGTTGTTGCTTAGAGAAAGCAAATTGCAGCTTCAATATCTGAATAAACTGCAATCTGAGCAATTACCGCTCCTGAAAGCTACTGCGAACAATGATGCAAAATTAGAGTTATTTCCAATGGAGCACCAAAGTAAGGTTAAGGAGATTTTGATTTTAAAAGAGTTGGCTAACGGTCATTTGCCTGAAGATCTCTGCAGATTTCCTGAAGAAATACAAAATCAATTCCTTGACAGAAGTCTTTTGAAAACTATGGACATAAATAATATGACCATGGAGCAAATCCATCAGATAAAGAATGCGCAATTAAAAGCAGAGCTGACCGAATTATATAACAAAATCCACCCGATTAAGGATGAGAAGCCTAAATCATGGTTTTCTTTTACCACAATTGTTAATTTTATTACTAATCCTTTTATGCTGGCAGAAACAGAAGAAGATTGGCGCTATCAATTAGCTGAATTACGAGGACGTCCAGAAAGTTCTTTGAAACAATTTTTAACTAAGGAAATAATGGAACGTTACGAGGCTTTGGCCAAGGAATTGGCTTTATTACAAAAAAGCGCAGTTGAGCACACTGAATCTCTTAAAGAACAAATGGAATTTTTAGAGAGCAAGATCCTTGAAGAAGAAAATAAGAGCCGTGTTATTGTTAAACGATTCAGAAACCTTGATGAACTTTATGATTTTGAGGCTGATTTAAGAAGTTATAAAGTATTGGAACTAAGAAAGAGCATTGATGAAGAGCAATTAGAAGCTGAAGATACGCTTTCCTCTAGTGATGAGGATGAGTATGAACGCTTTGATGAGCCAGAGGCTAATCAGGACGTCATATATCGCATAGCGTAATATGACTCCTCCAATTTTATTTTCTCTTTATTGACTCCTCACGACCATATCTCAGCATGTACATTAGAGAGCTCTATTATGACAGTAAGAGTTGGAGTGGGGAGGGCGAGAAATTTAGGGGCGAATTCTCAACATGCCCTAATTAAATCCATAATAAAATTAATCACATTATCCAAACTTACCAACTGTGTCTCCTTGGCAGTTCGAGCTTTATACTCCACACAGCCTTGTTCCAGATTTTTTTCACTGATTACCAATCTGTGAGGAATGCCTATCAAATCATTGTCAGCGAATAAGACTCCAGCTCTTTCATTACGGTCATCCAACAGTACATCAATACCCTGGGCGCTGAGTTGTTGATATAGATTTTCAGCCTTTTCTTTAACTACTGGAGACCTTGCTCCGTTAATAGGGATAATATTGACCTGGAACGGTGCTATTGTTTGTGGCCAGATGATACCCTGTTCGTCATGATGCTGTTCAATTGCTGCTGCGACTACACGCGAGATCCCTAATCCATAGCAACCCATAATCATGGTTTGTAATTGGCCTTGCTCATTAATAACAGAAGCATTCATGGCTTTGGCATATTTATCGCCGAGTTGGAAGACATGCCCTACTTCAATACCTCGGCAAGAATGCAATTTTCCTTTACCATCAGGGCTTAGATCGCCCTCTTTAACATTCCGTAAGTCATAAGCCTCATCATATTTAGCATCTCTTTCCCATGCAGCATGTCTGTAGTGTTTATCCGCTTGGTTGGCTCCACAGACAAATGAAGACATGGCTAAAGCATGATGATCCACTATCACAGGAATATTTAATTCGATTGGTCCTATTGAACCTAGTGGAGTTTTTAGAGTTTTTAAAATTAGTTCCTCATCAATAAATGATAGAGGGGAGGCAACAAGAGGATGCTTAGTTGCTTTGACTTCATTGAGATCGTCGTCTCCTCTTAGGACTAAGGCTACCATTGGATGTTTTTTGCCTTTTACAATTAAAGTCTTGATTGTTTCGTTTGTCGCAATACCAAGGAATTGTGCCACTTCATTGATTGTTTTTTGACTTGGCGTATCAACCAGTTGAATCGTTTCCCGGCATGGCTCCTTTGCTTTTGCTGGAATTAAACTGGTGGCTTGTTCAATATTGGCAGCATAGTTACTGCCATCACTATAAAAAATCAAATCCTCACCGGCATCAGCCAGGACCTGGAATTCATGGGAAGCTGAACCGCCTATTGCACCTGTGTCTGCTTCGACAGCACGATATCTAAGTCCCATTCTATCAAAGATTCTACAGTATGCCTCGTACATGTCATTATAAGTTTTTTGTAAACATTCAAGACTAAGATGAAAGGAGTAAGCGTCCTTCATAATAAATTCACGAGCACGCATTACTCCAAATCGTGGTCTGATTTCATCACGAAATTTGGTTTGAATTTGATAAAAATTGAGCGGTAATTGTTTGTAAGATTGTAATTCATTGCGCATAATGTCCGTGATGACTTCTTCATGGGTGGGACCAAAGCAATATTCTCTTTCATTGCTGTCTTTCATGGTTAATAACTGACCACCAAAGGTTTCCCATCGCCCAGTCTCTTGCCATAATTCAGCAGGTTGTACTGCCGGCATAAGCACTTCCATGGCATGTGTTTTGTTCATTTCTTCACGAACGATATGTTCAATTTTACGAAGTACTCTAAGACCAAGAGGCATCCAGGTATAAAGTCCTGAGCCAAGTTTACGAATCATTCCTGCTCTTAGCATTAATTGATGGGATGCAATCTCTGCATCATTAGGAGTTTCTTTTTGGGTTGCTAAAAACCATTGGGATGCACGCATTTCTGCTCCTGGATTATAAAATAAGGTAGGTATTATATACCCAAGAGACCTCAAAATGCGATATTTTAAGGCCTCTTGATAGTCCTCTCTTTGATGTCAATAAACAAGGTGCTGCCACTGATATGTCATGCAAAATGTTTTACCATAAGCTCGCCAAGAAGATTGCGAAGGCTCACGGCAATGAGGGTGAAGAGGTAATTGTTGCTGGAGTAAAAAGAAATGCGTCTGGGCCATCCTGTCAAAGGTAGTTAATAGGGCAAACCTAGAATCTTCTACACATCTCTGGAAACCCAGTCCAGCTCTGCTCTCCGACGTCTCGCTGCTTATCAGAGGTATCCAGAGCACTGCGCTAATACTAGCCCCCCGTAGACAAGCAGCAGATATATGATCAAGAGACAGGGCAAGCCACAGAACTTTGGCAGTTTGGTCATTTTTGCTCGACTTTCGCTTCCAGAAGTATTTTTTCAAATTTCTTGGCTAATGGTTTGCTGTCTTCTCCACTAAGAGCAACCAGTTCGTTGGTGTAGTTTTTACAAGCCACCTTACCACTACTGACATCATAAATAGCTCCAACCATGCCAATGTCCTCATTTTCTATCATGGTGCGTAAAATATCACTTTTCCTATAAATAGCTTGTAATGTATTCGCAATATTTAGTTCGGTGACATGGTTTACAAAAGTCGTATTTGTTCCATTACGCCCCGTTTTAGTTTCTTTCTCTGCATTAACGGCCGGTTTTATTTTAGAGAGTAATTGAGTAATATGACCCTTTTCGATTCCTTCGCAAGCGGATTGGATAGCCCCACATCTTGTATGACCAAGAACCATAATGAGTTTGGCACCAACCACATGACAAGCATATTCTATACTGGCCAGGATATCTTCATTAACAACATTACCTGCTATTCGTACGCAAAAAATGTCACCGAAACTCATGTCGAAAATTGTTTCAACAGGTACTCTTGAATCAATACAAGCGAGAACAACGGCTATAGGATGTTGCGTTTTTGCAGCATACTTAATGTCAATTTGATTAGAGCGATGAATGCGATTATCGTTTAAAAAACGCTGGTTTCCTTCCAGTAGAATATTCAATACTTGGGCCGGTGCCAGATTAGATTGGACGTCATAAGTGGTTACTGTTATGAAATCAATATAATTATGAATTTTATAATGCTCTTGAAAGCCAGTGAAGTTTAAAGCAATTTGCTTTCTGGCTGCTTGCTCTTCTTTGAATTCGTTTAATAATTCCAGAATTTCTTTATCAATGTATTGTGAATAACGAGCATCAAGAATTAATTGAGAATGCTTAGGTATGGATTCTAATTCTGCAAGTAAAGCGGCCTTGTTAAGAAAAGTCATTTGTTGAGGCAATACCAGGCGATACGCTTCACCATGAGGATAAACCTCTTTAAGAATGTCAATCCGCACTTGACTATTGGATCTCAATATATAAAACAAACTGATTGCAAGTCCAATCAATATGCCTATAAGAAGATTAAATACAATGATACTGACTACAGTCACTATAAAAGGAATAAAGCGATCACTACCTTGTGCATAGATATGAGTGTAAATAGCTGGTTTATTTAGTTTATAGCCTGTATAAATTAAGATTGCTGCAAGAGACGATAATGGGATCTTGTTTAAGGCGCCAGGTATGAGCATAACAGCAAATAAAATGAAAAAACCATGCAGTATGGCAGAAAATCTAGTTTTTGAACCCGCATGGATATTGATAGAAGTTCTGACAATTACAGACGTAACAGGAATCCCACCTATGAAACCTGCGGCCATATTACCCAAACCTTGCGCCACTAATTCTTGGTTACTTGAACTATGGCGTCTTTTTTTATCGAGTCTTTCAGAAGCCTTCAAATTGAGTAAGGATTCTAAAGAAGCAACAATGCATATGACTACTGCATACAGATAGATCATGGGATTAGTCCAGGAAGACCAGTTTGGATACTCTAAATGACTAAAAAATTGATATAAACCATCGATTTCAGGAATATTAACCAATTGTGGTAAATTTTGCGCCAAGCTGGAATCTGTCCAAATAAAAAGTTCATTTAATAATATGCCTGCTATGACTACCAGAATAGGTGAAGGGATTTCTTTCAGTATCTTGTTCTTTGTAATATCAAAGTAAATTAAAATAGCTAATGAAACAGTAGTGATAATTAATGCGCCTTCATTGATGTGATCAGATAAAACCAATATAGGACTTATTGCCAAGCTTTCTGTTGTTTCCAACAAATGAGTTTTGAGTTCATCAAAATCTGCGGAGAGCGTAAATGCAAGAGGTAATTGTTTAATTATTAACAAGATTCCTATTGCACAGAGTAACCCTTGAACTACATTGGAAGGAACATAATCTGCTACAAACCCTGCTCTCAAAGCTCCTAGGATAATTTGTAAAAAACCTGCAATAGCTAAGGCCAGCAAAAAGGAGTTAAAGTCTCCGAGTTGAGCTATTGCTGTCAAGACCACTGCTGCCATACCGGCAGCAGGCCCACTCACACTGACTTGTGAGCCACTGAACAGGCCGACAATAATCCCGCCAATGATCCCGCTTAGTATTCCAGAGAAAAGAGGTGCTCCAGAAGCTAAAGCAATACCTAAACACAAAGGGATTGCGACGAGGAATACAACAATTCCAGCCACAAAATCAAATTTTAAATAACGTTTAGAGTAGATGCGAAATAAACGCAGGTTAACTATATTTCTTTCAATCATCTAAAAGTTCCTTAAAATATTTTTGCTCTGCATAAAACAAAATATTCGGCTTATGCAATGACTATAATGTAATTTTAGCTACCCATATTTGCATTATCTATTCTTTTTGTGAAAATAATGCTCTAATTTGTCTGCTAATTATTTCATTATATTGCAAAAATGAAAAGAAAAATTAGGTGATAATTTTTTATAAGTCAAATTATTTCATTTTCGGATTCAAATTCCTGTGAATTGAAAATTTCTTCATACTTTAGAACTTGGGCGGTATTTAGGCCTTCTTCCAGATTTCTAAAATCCCAAAGGTTTTGATCCATTAATTGACTCGGCTTTAAACTTTGGAGAGCGTGCAGTATGTTACTAGGTACTTTCGGGTTTTCAGCAGCCAGTTGATCAATTAATAAGGCAACTTTTTTGCGCATCAGATTTTCTTGGGAACCACAAAGATTACATGGGATGATCGGAAATTTTTGTTCCTCAGCAAAGGTTATTATGTCTTTTTCTTGTACATAACACATCGGTCGAATGACTATATGTTTCTTATTGTCACTTAATAATTTTGGCGGCATGGATCGAATGTCGCCATTATATAAAATAGACATCAGCAAGGTGCGAATCAAATCATCACGATGATGCCCTAATGCTATTTTATTAAACCCATGTTCTTCAGCGTATCTGTAGATAATTCCACGCCTTAAACGTGAGCATAAGGAACAATAAGTTTTACCTTCTGGAACTTTTTCTTTAACTATGCTGTAAGTGTCACGAGTTAATACTTCATAAGAAATTGATTTTTCTCTTAACCATCGATGTAAGCTCGTATCATCCCATCCTGGTTGGGCCTGATCCAATGTAAAGGCAAAAATCTCAAATTTGTTACCTGACTTTATTCTTAATTGATTAAGAATAGTTAATAGAGTAAAGGAGTCTTTACCGCCTGATAAGCATACCATTACTTTATCCCCCCGCTGAATCATATTAAAATCAGCAATAGCTTTACCTGTGTAATGGAGTATTTTTTTTTCAACTAGAGAAGGATTAGAAGACATAAAAACAACCTAAATTTGTTAGTCATTGTTCACGTTGTTCAGAAATGCCGTATTGTCTATTTTGAAAAAAATTGACGTAATTCTGGCATTCCGCCAAGATTCAAGATATACATCTCAAATGGTTATATTTATTATTTGAAGGTTTTGTTATCTACAGAGGCAAATCCATTAACTCGAGTAGTTGCTAACCAAGAATTTATTTGTTCTAAATCGTTAACATTCAAAGTACCTGCAAGATATTTTAACGTGAGTATGGCATTAATCAAATCGTACTGATCTCTGGCCAGTTGTTCTTGGGCTTCAAATAATCGTTGTTGAGCATTCACTACATCAACCATGGTGCGAGTCCCAACTTCAAATTGTGCCTCTGTACTTTGCAATGAGTTTTGTACGGAGATTACTGTTTGTCTGTCTGCTTTTACTTTGCTGATTCCATCGGTAATAGTATTAAAGGCAATACGGCTATTTACGACGGTGTCTCGATATGTTTGTTCCAATTTTTCACTGGTTGATTGGAAGTTGTATTGAGCTTGCCGAGTTTGAGATTGAACCAGACCTCCTTGAAAAACTGGGAAATTCATTGCAATGGCTATATTAGCTTGAGTTTGTTTAGAAGGTATAAAAACAGTATTACCAGAGGCGTTATTATGTACTTGGGAGGCGTTGCTTTGTATTGAGAATATGGGCCAATTCCCGGCAGAAATTGATTTTACATTTTCTTTGGCTACTTCAAGATTATATTTGGCAGCGTATAATTTGTAGTTCTGCTTAAGAGCTGTATCTATCCATTGGTCCGCATCATCTGGTTCTGGTTTCACCAAAGGAATCTTGCTGTCTCGTAGTGGAGCAAGTGATTCATACACGTGATTGGTTAATTTTCGTAAGTTTTCATTTTGATTGACTTGGTTATTGCGGGCTGCAATGACAGTGGCTATGGATTGGTCATAGGCTGCCTTGGCTTCATAAACCGAAGTAATGGCATCCAGTCCAACTTGGAAGCGTTGTGTTGCCTGATCATATTGCCTTTTGTTAGCACGTTTTTTTGCTTCTGCAAATTCCAAGGTATCTTTGGAAAACAATACATCAAAATAAGCTTTAGCTGTTCTTAATATCAAATTCTGTGCGGCATCATTGAAACTAGCTTGTGCTGCTTTAACAGAAGATTTCGCTTGTGCTACTTTAGCCCAGGCTTGATAGTTAAAAACAGCTTGGGATGCATTGACCTGCCAAAGAGTACTGCCGTAGTACTGGTTAGCTGTAAAAATACCTGCAACAGAGTCTTGATAATTTCGGCCTGCTTGTCCACCAAGAGTGACTTGAGGGAATAGTGCAGCGCGAGCTTGAGGAATTGCTTCGGTGCTGGACATATAGCTGTCGTACGCTTCTTTGAAAATGGTGTCATTTTCAAGGGCTTGTCGATAGATGTCCATTAGGTCAGTAGCAAATGCCGGTGACGAGAGACCTAAAATGAACACCCAATAAAGCAAAGACTTTCTCATTCGAGTTTACCCTAGAAAACAAATTCTTTTGGTTTTAACTGATCGACTAGAGGGGGAGTATCAGTTTCAAAAAGCATGGATTCTGTCCAGGAACCATTATGATCCAACTGGAATAGATAAGCCTTCATTACTGGAGATTTACCGAGGATAGCAAATAATTTTCCACCAGGTAAAATTTGTAGTTTATGAGTATCTGTCAGTTTTTCCAATGCACCAGTGAATACCATAACATCATACGGTGCATTTTCCAACCATCCACGACAAGCGTCTCCAGTAATTAATTCAACATTACTGCAATTATGTTGTTCCAGTTTATGTTTTGCATTATTAGTAAACTCAGAGAAATACTCCACACTAATTACTTTCTTACATAATTTGCTAAGCAAGGCGGTCATAAAACCAGTGCCGGTTCCAACTTCTAATACTGTCTCATTGCCTTTAAGCTCAAGAGCTTGCAAAATTGTTCCTTCTTCTAAAGGAGTCAGCATTCTTTGACCATGTGCTAAAGGAATTTGCATGTCTGAATAGGCAAAATGTGTAAAAAGTTCAGGAACGAATTCATGCCTAGGAACCTCCTCATATAGATTGAGAATGGTCTCATTTAAAACGTCGCCCGTTCGAAGCTGCTGTTTAATCATATTTATGCGTGCGCTGTGATTCATTTGCTCTACCGTCTTAATAATCATTAGATAGGTTAAAACTTTGAGGCGATTTTAGCAAGAATTAAGCCTATATGCTAAGTATTAATGTTGAAAAGTGGCAGACTGCATAAGCAGACTATTTTTCACTTTGCTAAAAAGTGTTTTCAATGCCCCGTTCGGTCATCCATGCGTTGACACCTGAAACTTCTCAGTAAAATATTTTTTGCCTCAGATCTTAGACTTTTGTAAGTCCCGTGAAATTTTCTTGATAATATCTCATGGTTAGAATGTTTAAAATTTGATATTATTTGTGATTTTATCCAGATCTACGGGAGAGTATAGTGCTTGAGCGATTCACTAACTATTTACAGAATGAGCTTGAAACACTCAAGATAGAGGGCTTATATAAGTCAGAGCGTGTTATTTCTAGCCAACAACAGGCCGATGTTACAGTGAATGAAAAGGATGTTATTAATCTTTGTGCAAACAATTATTTAGGATTGGCTAATGACCCAGGATTAATAGCAGAAGGACAAGCTGCTTTGGCTAAATATGGATATGGAATGGCTTCTGTTCGTTTTATTTGTGGAACGCAAACACCCCATAAACAACTAGAGCAACAAATTAGCCAATTTTTAAGTAAAGAAGATACTATATTATATTCTTCTTGCTTTGATGCGAATACAGGATTATTTGAAACATTACTGACTGAAGAAGATGCTATTATCAGTGATGCCCTGAATCATGCCAGTATTATTGATGGCATAAGGTTATGCAAAGCAGCACGATATCGATATGCTAATAATGATATGAAAGCCTTAGAGGAGCATTTAATTGCTGCAAAAAATGCAAGATTTCGTTTGATTGCAACAGATGGTGTTTTCTCAATGGACGGAATATTGGCTAATTTGCCTGCAATTTGTGAGCTGGCGGATAAATATGATGCTATGGTCATGGTCGATGATTCTCATGCTGTAGGTTTTATGGGTAATACAGGAAGAGGAACTCCGGAATATTTTGGGGTCAGTGATAGAATTGACATAGTAACAGGAACACTAGGCAAAGCTTTAGGCGGTGCTTCAGGTGGATACACTTCATCCAATCAAATAGTTATTGACTGGCTGCGTCAACGTTCTCGACCTTATTTATTCTCCAACACATTAGCTCCAGTGATAGCTCATACTTCCTGTCTGGTTTTGGATAGGCTGTCCAAAAGTAATTCCCTTGCTGAAAAACTAAAGCGGAATAGTCGCTATTTTCGTGAAGGCATGACAAAGTTAGGTTTTGAATTAATACCAGGCGAGCATCCTATTATTCCTGTGATGTTGGGAGATGCCAGTTTGGCAGGCAGAATGGCTAATCGCTTATTAGAATTGGGGGTATATGTTGTTGGATTTTCATATCCAGTAGTACCAAAAGGATTGGCCCGGATACGTACTCAAATGTCGGCGGCCCTAGAGTTGGATCACTTGAATAAGGCATTGGAAGCATTTGAGATAGCTGGGAAGGAATTTTCTATAATTTAGATCATATTTTTCTGAGGTATTACATGAAATCATTGGTAAAAGCAAAAAAAGAACCTGGAATCTGGATGCAGGACGTTCCTGCTCCTGAATATGGTGTCAATGATGTTTTAATTAAGATTAAACAGACTGCAATTTGTGGTACAGATATTCACATTTATTCTTGGGATGAATGGGCACAAGCTACTATCCCAGTTCCAATGACAGTAGGGCATGAGTTTTATGGAGAAATAGTTGAAGTTGGAAAAGAAGTTCGTGGCTTAAAAGTTGGGCAGCGAGTTTCCGGTGAAGGCCATATCACTTGCGGTTTCTGTCGAAATTGTCGTGCCGGTAAGCGTCATTTATGTCGTAATACTCTGGGAGTTGGAGTGAACCGGCCCGGGTGTTTTGCTGAGTATTTAGCTCTTCCGGCGACTAATGTGATTGTTCTTCCAGACAATATTACAGGAGAGCAAGCTGCTATTCTTGATCCTCTGGGTAATGCAACTCATTGTGCTTTGGCATTTGATGTGGTAGGAGAAGATGTTTGATCACTGGAGCCGGCCCTATTGGAATTATGGCGGCAGCGATAGTGAGACACATTGGAGCACGACATGTCGTTATTACTGACATTAATGACCATCGGTTGGAGTTGGCAAGAAAAATGGGGGTTACTAGGGCTGTTAATGTCAAATATCAAAACCTAAGTGATGTAGCTGATGAATTAGGCATGACCGAGGGTTTTGATGTTGGTTTGGAAATGTCAGGAAACCCTATGGCACTAAATGACATGATGAAAGCAATGAATCATGGCGGACATGTTGCTATATTGGGTATTCCACCTCAAGAAACGCCTATAGATTGGAATCAAGTTATTTTTAAAGGATTGGTTATTAAGGGTATCTATGGCCGTGAAATGTTTGAGACTTGGTATAAAATGATTGCCATGTTGCAAAGTGGTTTAGATATTTCCCCAGTCATTACACATAATTTTCCAGTAGATGAATACCAGCATGCCTTTCAAATTATGGCATCAGGTCAATCAGGGAAGGTCATTCTGAACTGGTAATGTGGTGGATCTTTGTACGGTACAGTCTGTATTTTAGTGTAACTCAATAGGTCAGCGCCAATTATTTATCCGCTCCCTCACGGTTGCGGCTCAGGATATAGTGGTGCAAAACCGAGCCGTGACTACTGTGATGGAAGTGGATGAAATTATACGGTGTAACGCGGGTTACGTTGATTTTAGAGAGTTGGAGCGAGTATGGCGCAGTATATTTTCACTATGAATCGAGTGAGCAAGATTGTTGAGAATCAACGATTTATTTTAAAGGATATTTCATTAAGCTTTTTTCCTGGGGCAAAAATTGGTGTATTGGGGCTAAATGGTTCTGGAAAATCAACTTTATTGAGAATTATGGCTGGTGTTGATACTCAATATGAAGGGGAAGCGAGACCTCAGCCAGGAATTAAAATTGGGTATCTTGCTCAAGAGCCGGAACTTGACTTGGATAAAACTGTTCGAGAAATAGTTGAAGAAGGTGTAGCAGAAATTAAAGAGAAATTATCTCGTTTTGATGCCATTAGTATGCGTTTTGCAGAACCAATGAGTGACGATGAAATGAATTCCTTGTTGATGGAACAAGGTGAATTGCAAAATGAGATAGAAGCATGTGGTGGTTGGGATTTGGAGAGGAAACTTGATGTGGCTGGCAACGCATTGAGGTTACCTGATTGGGACGCTGTAGTAGGAAAATTGTCAGGCGGTGAACGCAGGCGTGTCGCACTGTGTCGTTTGTTATTATCAAATCCTGATATGCTACTCCTTGATGAGCCCACCAACCATTTGGATGCGGAAAGCGTAGCATGGTTAGAACGTTATCTGGAAGAGTTTCCTGGTACTGTAGTGGCTATTACCCACGATAGATATTTCTTGGATAATGCGGCTGAGTGGATTTTAGAATTAGACCGCGGTGAAGGTATCCCTTATAAAGGCAACTATAGCTCCTGGCTTGAACAAAAAGAAGCCAGACTAAGTATGGAGAAAAAACAAGAAGACGCTCTCCAACGAGCAATCAAAGCAGAGTTAGAATGGGTTAGAACATCGCCCAAAGGTCGTCATGCTAAAAATAAAGCCAGATTGGCTCGATTTGAAGAGATGAACTCCAAAGAATATCAGAAGCGAAATGAAACAAATGAAATTTATATCCCACCAGGGGAACGGTTGGGTGATCTGGTTCTGGAGGGTGAAAAAATATGTAAATCCTTTGGCGATAGGATCTTAATAGATAATTTTGATTTCAAACTTCCTAAAGGAGGTATATTAGGCATTATTGGCCCAAATGGAGCAGGTAAGTCAACCTTTTTGAAAATGTTAACCGGGCAGGAGGAACCAGATACGGGGATTATCCGGATAGGGGAAACCGTGAAATTGGCCTATGTTGATCAAATGAGAGATAGCTTAAATCCCAATAATTCAGTATGGCAAGAAATTTCAGATGGTCATGATATTATGCAGGTAGGTAATTTCCAAATGCCTTCTCGTGCCTATGTGGGACGTTTTAATTTTAAAGGCACTGATCAACAAAAGAAAATATCACAACTCTCTGGTGGGGAGCGTAACCGGGTTCATCTGGCAAAATTATTAAAAAGTGGTGGGAATGTATTGCTACTGGACGAACCTAGTAATGATTTGGATGTTGAGACCCTGAGAGCTTTAGAGGAAGCCATTCTTAATTTTCCAGGTTGTGTTATAGTGGTTTCTCACGATAGATGGTTTTTAGATAGGATTTGCACTCATTTAATGGCTTTTGAAGGAGATTCACAAATAACCTTTTTTGAAGGTAATTACAGTGATTATGAAGCGGATAGAAAGCGTCGATTAGGAGAAGAGGCTTGTCGACCATCACGAATTAAATATAGGAAACTAAGTGATTAATAATGCTGCTGGTTATATATTAATTTAATCTATCGAGTAATCTGGGAATTATAAGTTACTGGGCTTAAACCTCTGTTTTCTACAAGTAAGGAGTCTGTCATGGCTTCATGAGTGGTTAAACCGACGGTTCAAAGCCAAGTTTATTATGTGGAGATAAAATCTAAATGAAAAAATTTTTTTGGGTTGGTTTGGTGCTTTGCCTTGGGCTGACTTCATGCGTTGAGTTTGATGAGTCCACTTTAATTACTGATGATGCTGGTTATGTACATAGAACTGTTCATTATTTAAAAGATAAGAGAGGACGTAATTATTTCCCAATGCAAATCAAAGCTACTGGTGAAAAATTATTTGTCTTTGATCCAAAAGCATCGGCATGGGCTGCTTATGACGAAGAAGGGCAGCGGGTAATGACTGGTGCTGGTTCTGGTGGGATTGATGTTTGTGAAGAAAATCCAAATGAATCCTGCAGAACAATAACAGGTACATTTAGAATTTATAATAAACGCGGTATAGACTGTCGTTCAGGTGAATATCCTGTAGATACTAAAGGCGGTGCAAAAATGCCTTATTGTATGTATTTTTATAGAGGATTTACCATACATGCTGCTTATGAGGTACCTGAATCCCCATCAAGCCATGGCTGCGTAAGAGTATTCCCCAGTGCCGCCAAATGGCTAAATGAAGAGTTCTTACGAATAGGTACTAAGGTAATAGTATTAGCCTACCCTGATCAAAACGGGGTGAAGACGATGTCTTCATTAGAAAAGCATTAAATTAGTTAACAATATGGAATTTAAATAATGGATTATGTGACATATTTTACTCCTTATCGGAGTGTTATCGGAGGAATATTAATTGGCTTAAGCGCCGTCTTGTTTTTATGGCTCAATGGTCGTGTCACAGGCATAAGTGGAATGGTGCATGGCCTTTGTCCACCTGAAAAGTCAGGTTTTTTCTGGCGTATTGCTTTTTTACTTGGTTTAGCCATTGCTGGATTATTGTATTTTGTACTACCAATCATTCAATTTCCCTTAAGAACACATTATCCAACCTTACTGCTGTTATTAGGAGGTTTTTTAGTGGGCTTTGGAACTCGCATGGGACAAGGATGTACATCGGGGCATGGGGTTTGCGGTTTAGCCAGGCTATCCATACGTTCTTTAGTAGCAACAGTGCTTTTTATCCTATCTGCGATGATTACTATTTATCTAATAAGACATGTAGGAGGAATTTATTAATGTACAACATCATGTCTTTTTTATGTGGTTTGCTATTTGGCGCGGGGTTGGTTATTTCAAATATGATAAACCCTAATAAAGTATTAAATTTTTTGGATGTTACTGGATATTGGGATCCAAGCTTATTCATTGTAATGGGGGTTGCCGTTGTGGTTACTTTTTTGGGTTATCAACTAGCAAGAGATCGTGAGTCCCCAATATTTGGTAAACAATTTTATTTATCAGTGAAAAAAAACATTGAAAGGAATTTGATACTTGGAAGCGTTATCTTTGGTATTGGTTGGGGTGTGGCAGGTTATTGCCCAGGACCATCAATTACCGCTTTGGCAACATTTAATTTAGACCCAGTGTATTTTGTAATTGGGATGGTTACTGGATCCTTTGCTTATTATTGGTTATCTAAAGGTAAGAGGATATAAAAAATGGTTATTGAAAATTTGTAGGGGCTAACCTGTTGCGATTTTATCTTCTTATTTTTCCAGTCTGTAGGTTGGTCATTTAACCCAACATTAGCCATTCCAAGATCGCTTGTTGGGTCAGAACGACCTAACCTACTCTTTCTTAACCTTCAATTTTAATTTTAAGATCCAAAACATTCGCGTTAATCGTTACTTGGCCTGTCGTAAAAGGGACAGGCACGTTATTTACTTTTGCTTTATTTTGAATACTGGGGTGAGAGTACACATGTCCTAATATGAGCTCCATAGAGGTGTGCTCACTAAAGTGGTAGTCTCCAACCAGACCGAGAAAATATTGAGTATCTGATGGGAATACAATGGTTCTAAGACCATCTTCTTCTGGTCCATCGTCTATCATTCCAGCTAGAGCAATACCCAATTTATCAGATACTTGTTTGCGTATCGCAACAAGATAAGCATAAGAGGCATCGAAATTCATATCAAATGAGAAGTTTGTGAAGGGAGGTGGCGCGGCAGTATTATAAAGTCTTGCCTTTTGGTTTATATTCCATTCACTTTGGAAAAATTGCAAATTAATAAGCCATTTAGGGTTGAAAATATGTACATAGCTTAGAATAGTTGTTGCTGGCATGGTAAAAGCAAATCGGAAATCAGGGTTGATAGCAAAACCTAAGTAGCTGGTGCCAGTAGTTTTTTGGCGGATTCTAGAATAGTATGCAAGACCAAGGAAGTTAGTATCATTAATCGCATAATTTGCTCCTAAATTATAACCCACACCAAAACTTGATGATCGATTGATTAAATTAGCATAAGTCAATGGACCCGTAGGAAAAGCCCAGTTGACTTCATTTTTTAACAAGGCATTGAAGTTTAACCCTCCCCCAATTTGTAATTTTTTATTAATGGCATAAGAAATTTTGGGGCTTAAATCCACATCGGTCAGGTAATTCTGAGTCGCAGCATATCTTGTAAAAGTATCATTACCCCAATCCAGATTGGAGTTAAAAGGCTCAGTAAGATCAATGGCAACTACCGTTTTATCATTAAGACGTTTGGCAACCCGCCCATATGGAAGAACGGTATAGGTACGAGAGTGGCTAACTCCTGAATCGTATTGAAAAGTGTTAAAATTTAAAACACTGCCTTTGAATTGTAAATCAGCATAAGAACCTGTGCCGCCAACAAGTAAAATCGCATCTTTGACTTTGAATAAATCGGCTGGATTGTTATAGCTAATTCCAGCAAAATACTGAATTACGTTTGCCTGTGCATTAAAGGCTAACAGGCATAATACTCCTGTACGTATTATTCGCATGATTTTCCTATTCCTTAGGCAGCATTCTGCTTTTTTAGAGAATGCTGCTGCGTTGATTATGTTATTAAATTAGGGCTTACCAGAACCACTTGAGTCAGGAGTGGTTGTAGTAGTATTAGTTGGGGTTCCTTGGTTTGTCTGAGTGGTGGTACTACCTGTTGTAGAAGAGGCACCAGTTGAGCTGTTGATCGGCAAAGTAGTTGTCCTGGGAGTAGCTATCATTTGATTGATTCCCAGATCCCCTGTAATTTTTCGTCCTACCGTTAGATTAACATTCAGTAATTGAGTCACTTTTTCCTTATCATTTTGATAGACGACTTGTAATGGTAAGGTAATTTTCCATTGATTTCCCAATGCTTCAGTAATTTGCGGCTGTCCATCAATTTGACTGCTTACATGAAGGCTTTGTGATTTAATCGCATCCAAATTCCCTGATTTCTGCAAAGCAGAATTGAAACTTTGCCACCCTTGATCGGTAAAACAAGCTTGCAATTTTTGTAATTGGCTGTCTACAGTGTTTGGTTCAAAATCAAAGGATTGAGTCGTTGCTTTCTGGCCCATGTTAATACTAGCGATTGATCTATTGTTTTCGTTTCAGCAGAAATTTTGTAGTTGCAATCAATAACTGGGGTTACTTGTTGAGGGGAGGTTTGTTGCTGTGCAGACGGATTTTGTTGATTATTTTGCAGGGTTTGGTTAGGTTGTTGCTCTGTCGGAGTAGTCTGATTTTGCTGAGTGTTTTGTATATTTTGATTGGCCGCAGGCACTTGGTTGGTTGACGGGGTAGCCGGATTTGTATTAGTAGTCCCTGGATTTTGGGTGGTTATTGCTTGTTGGGTTGCTTCAGAATTCGCTTGGGTAGCAATTATAGCCAACAAAGCACCCCACAGCATAGTTTTCTTCATGAAATGTACTCCTCAATTAGTATCTAACAATTCTGCGATAATAAGCGCCGCTAGTCTAGCAGTTTTTTGTTCTGAATCTAGAGGCGGTGAAAGTTCAGCTATATCTAAACTTACTACTTTGCCACTTTGGATAAGGTATTTCAACAGGGGTAGTATTTGCCATGGTGACAAGCCTAATGCTTGTGGTGCGCTAACACCAGGCGCATAGCATTCAGCAAGTACATCAAGGCATATGGTCAAATAGATATAATCCAAATTGAGGATGAAGTCATCAAGAAAGGCAATTTGCCAGGATTGGCTCTGCTCATAGAGTTCCTCAGCAGTAAGGTAGCTTACATTTAATTTCCTGGCTCTTTCAAATAGAGAAGGAGTATTACCAAATTTTTGTACTCCGATACAACAGTAATGGAAAGGAAGTTTGTTATCCGCACAATAAGTAGCAATTTGGGAGAAAGGAGTTCCTGAAGTGCCTGGATCCCCTTTTTTATAAGGGCGTAAGTCAAAGTGAGCATCAAAATTGATAATTCCTAATTTGGGGTACAGAGTAGATAATCCTTGATAGTGTCCCCATGCAATTTCATGACCACCACCAAATGCGAAGGTTTTATGCCCATTCTGATGGCAAAAACGAATTATTTCAGCAAATTCCGATTGAGCTAATTCCAGTTCATCAGTGTCACAAGTAATATTTCCGAGGTCTATATAATGCTGGTTGTTAGGGCAGGGTAATTTAGCAAGTTGTGTTTTAATTTGATCAGGTCCTGCTTTCGCTCCTGGCCTTCCTAAATTCCGTTTAATACCGGCATCGCTTGCAAACCCAAGAAAGATTGTTTTCTTTTCTTTTGTAATCAGCTCATTTTGGTTCTCAATAAAAGAGATTTTTTGAAAAAAACGTTCTTGATTAATGGTATCTTTTCTTCCCTGCCAAAGTGAGGGGTTGGCAGGCTGATAGTTGTTTAGATTTTTAAACATCTAATTCTCCATATTGGATGTAATGAGGCAAAGTTAAGAAGCCTATTTAATTCAAGGCAGTTGCAAGTCAAAAAGTATAAGGTGAATAGCATAGTAGTTTACTGTTATTTTTTCTAGGCTAAAGTGGCGAAGCGCTATTAAGAAATTGTCTTATTTTTTGAGTTTTTGTTGTGTATGTTGACAATGTCTCTAAAATAAAGTTCACAGGTTATGCAAGAAGTCTAATGTCTGGTATTATTCCACTCATTGCTTTCTATTTGATGAGGAAACTGTGTATCTTATTACTGGTGGTGGCAGTGGTATAGGAAAAGCTCTGGCGCTTGCTTTGGCAAGGCGAAATAAATCGGTATTCATAGTTGGGCGTAGGGAAAATTTATTACAGGAAACTGCATCGTTGTCTCCAAATATTAACTATGTGTGTGCCGATATTTCTACACCTCAAGGCAGAGAATTGATACACTCTGGCTTGGACCATATTCCTCAAATTAATGCGCTAATAAATAACGCAGGAACATTACAACCTATAGTCCCTTTAAAGGAAGTGTCGTTCGAAGCTTGGCATCAGGCGTTGAATACCAATTTGGATGCCGCTCTTTTCTTACCTCAACTTCTATATAAAAAATTGTCAGGTGGTCGGGTATTGAATATAGGGTCAGGTGCTGCCTATTTTCCTATCCATGGCTGGGGGGCCTATTGTGTATCAAAAGCAGCATTGGCTATGTTAACGCAATGCTGGCAGATTGAATCGAGGTCTGTTGCTTTTGCTAGTGTGATGCCAGGAATTATTGATACGGATATGCAGGCGATAGCTCGGCACGGATCGAATATGGATCCCTCACAGGTTAATTTCTATAGACGTTTAAAAGAACATAATCGTCTTATATCACCGGAAACAGTCGCTGAATTTTTAGCCTGGTTGTTATTAGATATTGATAAGAAGATATACGTATCCAAAGAGTGGGATATATATGATACTACCCATCATTCGGCGTGGTTGAAGCCACCTCATCAAGTACTTCACTGGGATTTTTAATGTTTTCCTATGATAAATTATTACTAAATGCTACAACAATTGATGCCTCCGGCTTACAACTTTCCAATCAAGCTATTGCTATAGGTAATGGCAAAATAGAATGGTGTGGACGTGAGCGGGATCTACCTGTTGACTTTAGAGAAAAGGCTAAATTAATAGAAGATTGCCAAGGACATTTAATTACCCCTGGTTTCATTGATTGTCACACCCATTTAGTTTATGGAGGGAATAGAGCAACTGAATTTCGATTAAAGCTAGAAGGGGTAAGCTATGCTGATATCGCCAAATCAGGAGGCGGAATATTATCAACAGTTCAAATGACTCGAAGTGCTACTGAAGAAGAGTTAGTTGAACAATCATTACCCAGAATTCTTGCCTTAAAAAATGAAGGAGTAACTACTGTAGAAATTAAATCAGGATATGGCCTTGATTTAAAAAATGAATTGAAAATGCTTAAAGCAGCAAGAAGATTGGCTGAGTTATCTGGAATAAGAGTCAAAACCACTTTTTTGGGTGCTCATGCTATAGGTCCTGAATTTAAGGGAGACAGTCAGGCTTATGTCGATTTTCTGTGCCAAGACATGTTGCCGGCTGCAAAAGACATGGGACTGGTAGATGCAGTCGATGTTTTTTGTGAGACCATTGCATTTTCTTTAAAACAAACAGAGCAAATTTTTCAAACAGCTACTTCCTTGGGATTGCCTATCAAATGTCATGCAGAACAATTATCAAACATGGGGGCCAGTGCCTTAGCTGCACAATATAGTGCTTTATCCTGTGATCACTTGGAATTTTTAGATGAGAAAGGCGCTTTAAGCATGGCAAAGGCGAATACAGTAGCCGTCTTGCTTCCAGGGGCTTTTTATTTTCTTAGGGAAAAGCAAAAGCCGCCAATTGATTTATTGCGTCAGGTTGGCGTTGGTATAGCTATTGCTACAGATTCCAACCCGGGATCTTCGCCTACAACCTCATTGTTGTTAATGATGAGCATGGCTTGTCAATTTTTTTCTTTGACTATTCCAGAAGTCTTATCGGCGGTAACTTATCAGGCTTCCAGGGCTTTGGGTCTGGAAAAGGATCTTGGAAGTATTGAAACAGGCAAAGTGGCTGATTTGGTTGTATGGTCTATAAAAGATAGTGCTGCGCTATGTTATTATTTTGCTTATCCATTGCCTCATCGAACCATGATAGCTGGGGAGTGGATATCCTAAAAGGATACTTTATCGGAGGTATACGATGCTAATACGAATGAATTTGATGAATAAAATTGGCCTGATACTAGGGTTTTTATGTTACTCTTTGACTGCGCCGGCTGTCACTACAGCAGTTATTAAAAAAGAAACAGCAGATTATTTGCTAGATATAAAATATCCACAGGGATTGTCACCTAATCCTGTAAATCAAACCATAAAAGACTTCATCAGTAATAAACAAAAAAATTTTATGAATGAGTTGTCACAGGATGCTGATATTCCACCAGATGCTCCTGGTAAAACAGGGTTAAATATTACTTATACTATTCCATATCAAACAAAGAATGTTGTTAGTGTGCAGTTCAACATGTCCATCTACCACCGAGGAGCAGCCCACCCTTCCAATACAGTAGAGGTGCTGAATTTTATCAAAGGACAATCTGTGCAATTATCCGATTTATTTATTTCAGGTGCAGATTATTTGAAGCCAATAGCAAATCTTGCAAAAAAGAAGATTTCTGCCAAAAAGATTTCTGATGAGAGCTGGATCAATGAGGGCACTAAACCCACCGCGGAAAACTACAGTATTTGGCATTTTAACAAAAAAGGCATCACTGTTGTTTTTAATGCTTATCAAGTGGCAGCATACGTTTATGGTGAGCAGACAGTTAGTATCCCACTATCTGTTATTTCTTCCATGATTAAGCCCGAAATTTCTAAAGCAGTATGGGGTCATTAATGTCTGATACCCCATTTATTGCAGCTAATCAGAAAGTCGCAGAATTAACTGTAAGAGTTATTATTTTAGCAATAATTTTGACTGTACTATTAGCGATGTCTAATGCTTATTTGGCCCTGAAACTGGGAATATTAACATCTGCTTCAATCCCTGCGGCTATTATTTCCATGGGGATCCTGAGATTATTCAAGAATTCAACTATTCTTGAAAATAATGCAGTTCAAACAGCGGCATCAGCTGGTGAGGCGGTTGCAGGGGGTATTGTTTATACTATCCCAGCGCTAATTATTATTGGTTTTTGGAACCAGTTTGATTATCTCACTAATTTTTTCATTGCTGTTTGTGGCGGAATTTTAGGAGTTTTGTTTTCTATCCCTCTTCGTCGTCTTTTAGTTCATGATGAAACACTTAAATTTCCGGAAGGAAGAGCCATAGCAGAAGTTTTAAAATCTTCTGCAGACAAAGTAGGCGTTAAGGATATATTTCTTGGAGGGGTTGTCGGGGCATTTATTGAGCTATTGCAAGTTGGATTTAAATTAATCGCTAATAGCTGGAATTACTGGTTTGTTGTAAAGCGTTCTCTTTTTGGCCTAGGTGCTGGGTTTTCAGCTACCATGATTGGCGCTGGTTATCTGGTGGGTCATCATATGGCAATTAGCATATTTCTAGGGGCAGTGATTTCCTGGTTAATTGCTTTACCTATAGTGAGTCAATTTTATCCTGAATTTTTAAATCAATATCCGCAGAACAAGCGGCGACTTTGCTATGGAATAGCGAAATGCGTTACTTAGGGATAGGAGCAATGTTGTTTGCTGGGATCTGGACCTTTATAAAATTAGTGAAGCCATTAACCAGGAGTGTTAGAACCTCATTTAGATCTTATATTTCTAAAGAAAAGGCTAGAGCGCTGTTTCCTCGCACTGAAAAAGATATTCCGATGCCATTTATACTCATGGGGGTAGGGTTAATGGCTGGGATATTGTTTTTGTTCTTTCAAATTATTTTTCCATTAGAACAAGTAGGGCTTGAGAATGATTTTTCACCAACACTAATATTTCTTAGTGTCATTTATGTGTTAGTGATAGGTTTTTTATTTTCAGTAATTACTGCCTATTTTTCAGGGATGGTAGGTGTTACTGCAAGCCCAGGAAGTTCTGTGGTAATCTCAGGTATGCTTTTTGCAGCCTGGTTATTAGTTTCAGCAATTAATCATTTATTACCTCTTCCTTTAAGTCCAGAACAAATTCAAGCTGCTGAGGCTATTACTATTATTATTGGAGCAGTAGTTACTGGTATAGCTGCAATAGCTAATGATAACACTCAAGATTTAAAAGTAGGCCAATTAGTAGGTGCCACCCCTTGGAAACAACAAGTCATGTTGCTAGTGGGAGTTATTATTTCCGCTTTGGTAATTCCACCAGTAATGCAGATATTATTTAATGTTTATGGTATAGCTGGAGTAATGCCACACCCTGGTATGGATGTGGCACAATCGTTGCCTGCTCCAACCGCGGCATTAATGGCTGCTATCACTGAAGCTGTATTTAGAAATTCATTACCCTGGAATATGATGTTGGCTGGTTCCTGTATTATCTTGCTAGTTATTTTTCTTGATAAGGTTCTGAACATACGCCGTTTTCTTAATCTGTCTGTTTTAGGTATAGCAATTGGTATGTACTTGCCTCTTTCTTCTTCTTTCCCCTTATTTATTGGAGGAATGATTGCTTTATTTGTACAAAATCGGTTAAGGAAAGTAAAAATTAGCGCTGAAAAATTAGTACATAGAAAGCAAAAAGGTACTCTTATCGCTTGTGGTTTAGTAGCCGGATCGGCAATTATGGATGTATTACTGGCCATCCCTTTTTCTATTTTTCATAGTCCCGATGCTCTGCAAGTCGTTGGACCAGTATGGAAACATTATGAAGGGTATTTAGGCGTGTTTTCTACCTTGCTTTTAGCGTGGTGGATTAATCATCGTGTCTGCCGAAGTAAAATTTGAGCTGGATTATATTAGCTTGGTTGCCTCGACGCCTGCGGCTTGTCCCGCAGGATCTGATATAGTGAAAGTTTCGCCGCAATCTTTCTATTGAATTCCAAACCATCCACCAGTATCTCCACCTGCCCAGCAACTATTATTGTGGCAGGAAGGAATTTTTTCAGCACAAAGCTGCTTAAATCGATTTACAGTACTGATATCCTTATTTTTATACCTATCAGGTTGACAAATCCTTGCCTCATATTGTCCTTTGACTCTAATTTGCCCCATGACAGAAATTGTCGATGAAATAGCATATACGCCTTGGTTATGAGAATAGCAAGCAATATAGCATCCTGGGTAATCTTTGTAGCTGTTGTCGGTGGGTAAGAATACTTTTATTGCTCCCGGGTAGGCGTGGTTGATAACGCCGTGTCCCTCAATAACATAAACAGGGAAAGGGGAGGGCAGCAAATCTTTATTTGAGCTTTGAATACTCTCAGGAATTTCAATAGCAAAAGAATTGGTAATTAAAAATAAAGCAGAGATACTCCATAATATTTTTTCCATAAACCTTCC
>NZ_JNCF01000077.1 GCF_000770585.1 Legionella norrlandica
GGGGCATTTGAACTTAAGGTTACGGTCGTGGTATCAATAACAGGTATTACTCTTATACTAAGTATTGCAGTACTTATATCATTCCCGTCACTTACCGTATAAGTAATTAATGGGACATCACCATTATAATTAGGCTCGGGTATAAACGTGTAAGCTCCATCAGAGTTTATTGTTAATTCACCAATACCGGTTATTATTGCCTTTTCTCCAGGATTATAAGTTCTTAAAGCTCCATTTATATTTACTATAAATTGAGTAACAGCTAATGAAGCTCTATCATTATCCACATCTGAATCGTTTGTTAAAACATTACCTGAAAGTGGTATATCTTCGTTAGTTGCTTGTATATCATCTCTTGCTGTTGGAGCATCATTCGTACCTTTAATTGTGACATCAATTTTATAGGTTGATCCATCTGCAGTAGCGGCTTCAAAACTTCTAAGGAAGGTCTCATTTGCTTTGAGTTTATCTACCTCACTATTATCATGTAATGCATATGACCAATTTCCATTTTTATCGATTTTAAATGTTCCTAAATTACCACTTACTGTTTTTTCAATAAATTCTGACGTGCTTGTTAATTTGCCACTTGTTTGTGGGACACCAGGATTACTGCTACCTGGTTCAATTACAGTTCCTTGAGCAATACCACTTATAGATTCTGCTAATCGAACATTGGGTTTATCGATCTCAGAGACTTCAGTTTCTGGAACAAACCAATACAATTGTTGGCTCTCAGTAGTACTGATTAAATTAATAGGATGGGTTTCAAAACCAGAAGATACGTTTCCAGAAAGATACCTGGGATCGAGAATAAATGTTTCTCCACCTGAACCTAAAACTGCTTGGCCAGCGGCAGGTGCTCCCAGCACATCGAGTATTAAAGAAGGGTCTAAACCTTTTGCTAAGGCTTCTTTGACAAGCTCTTCATTAATGTCTTCCAGGCCGCCTTTCAAAATCGGTGATACGCCATCTAATTTGATCGGCTTACCCAATGCAAGCGCTTCTGGAAATCCTTTAATAAATTGAATATAAGCTTCACCACTTAACAAAGTAAGTATATCCCCTTCCTGTAATTGGGCGCCTGCTTTTACTAATTTTGCTTCTCCCTGTGCATTTACCTTTTCCAACAATCCATTGACGGCCCTGACTATACCGATAATAGATTCTATTAACATGTCCCATCCTTAAAAGTGACTCTTATTCATATTAATGATAGTTCAGGGATTAGGCTATTGGGGGGGGTTAAATGTAACAGAATCGTAAATATTTGGATCAAATTGATTTAATTATCCCTTTCTTATGCCTTGTTTTTATAGGTTTTTTCATTTTAACAGTTTTGACATGTTTGATCTGACCACTCCGTAATAACCGCACCTCAAATTATAGTTGAAGTTGAAAATTACTTCAGAGTCAGAGGTATTTTGAACTAGAGCTAAATTTATCTCTTTGTATACTGGGCTATCAAAAATAGGCATTAAACGTTATAGTTGTATAATACAAATTATATAAATCATCCATGAACTGGAAAGATAAAATAAAAGAGCAACTCTACATTTGCAATCGTTTTGCTCGATTTGTTATCCATCATTTTATTCAAGACAATTGCGCTTACATTGCCTCTGCATTGGCGTTCACCAGCTTACTTGCAGTTGTGCCATTGATGTCAGTTAGCTTGGCAATATTTTCTTCATTTCCAGTATTCAAAGGTTTAGCAGACCTGTGCAAAATTTTATTTTTGAGAATTTTGTACCTACTACCGGTAAAGTGATACAAATTTATTTGCAACAATTTACTTCTCAAGTATCGAAACTCTCTATCTGGGGTGTCCTTTTTTTAATTTTTACCGCACTTCTGGTCATGTTTACTATTGAGAAAGCCATGAATAAAATCTGGAGAGTCAATTCATCTCGGCATGGCATCTCTGCTTTTTTACTCTATTGGGCAATCATCTCTTTAGCCCCGGTTTTATTGGGTTTGAGTCTGGCAGCGAGCTCCTACTTATTTTCAATCCCTTTTTTGGCAGATCATCAAACTCCCTATGCCATTCTTAACTATTCGCCATTTTTTCTTTCCCTGATTGGGTTTACTTTTTTATATGTAGTAGTACCTAATTGCCCCGTTAAGATCCGTCATGCCTTTTGGGGAGGCTTGTTTGCTGCAATCCTGTTCGAATCAGCAAAGCAGGCGTTTGCTTATTATCTGATTCGCTATAATACCTATGAACTGTTATACGGTGCATTTGCCATAGTGCCTATCTTTTTCATCTGGGTTTATTGGGTATGGATTATTACCTTATTGGGTGCTGAAATCAGTTATGCTCTTTCCGTGCATCATCAACGCCGCAGTGGTCAATCTCTTGATGGTTTCTCTCATGCCTTGCTCTGGTTACATCAATTATGGTTAGCACAACGGAATGGAAAAGGTTTAAGTTTTAATGAGCTAATCGATGCAAGCAAACAACCCTTTGCTGTGGATGCCGATGAAATGATCAATGCTCTAATCTATTATGAACTGATCCATGCCACCGCAGATGGCCATTATATGCTAACTCGTGACCTGAGCCATATCACTCTTTATGATTTGACTCAATTACTACCTTATCGCTTACCTACTCATCTGGAGTTGCAATATTCTAAAGCGTCATTAGCTGAACAATGGAGAGCTGCCTTTAAAAAGCATAATGAAGACTTGCAAAAAACGCTGGATATTAATTTGGAAGAATTGTTTAAAGAAACCAGTGCTGGTTAATGACTCACTACGCGAGATATTTTTATACCCCCTCTCCCCCACGCTACGCGCGGTGGAGAGGGAGCTGAGGGGATTGTCTCTTAATAAGTTCGCCTAATGAGTGATCGATTTTAGAAATAAAAAAGCCAAATGACTTTGAATCTACAAGGTAATCAGGATTTTCTCATTTATTGTGGTGAGGTATTCGCAGTACTCTGGATCCTGCTGGCAAGCAGCGAAACGTCGAAGTGTAGAGCTGAACTGGGTTTCCATTGTGTAGAAGATTCAGGAACAAACTGAGGCCGTAGGCTGTTTAACAAGTTCGTCAAAGCAACTCTTGCCCTCTCCTACTTTTCAGGAGAAGGCAATTATGGGTAATCATCATCAAGAGTAGCTTATTAAATCTCAGATGTATCCGTATTTTAAAATTACAAAATATAACGTGCCAAATCCTCATCCATGAGCAATTGGCCTAGATTTTTTTCTACATAGACCTTATCCACATGGACAGCTTCACCTGATTTATCGGTTGCCTCAAAAGAAACTACTTCTAATAATCGCTCCATAACCGTATATAAGCGTCGAGCTCCTATGTTTTCCATTCGCTCATTCACCTGCCAAGCTACTTCTGCAATACGCCTAATACCAGTTTCATCAAAGGTCAGCGTTAATCCTTCTGTTTCCATCAAAGCAGAATATTGTAAAGTCAAAGAAGCCGTTGGCTCAGTCAAGATTCTTACAAAATCTTCCACTGACAAAGCAGATAATTCCACACGGATTGGTAAACGACCTTGCAATTCAGCAATTAAATCAGAAGGTTTTGCAACATGAAAAGCACCGGAGGCTATGAAAAGAATATGATCAGATTTAACCATACCGTATTTGGTCGATACAGTTGTTCCTTCAACCAAAGGCAATAAATCCCGTTGCACGCCTTCGCGAGAAACGTCTCCTCCACCACTCTCGTTGCGCTTGGCAATTTTGTCCAATTCATCAATGAAGACAATTCCATTTTGCTCTACGCTTTCGATAGCTTTTATCTTGATGTCTTCTTCATTGATCAATTTTGCGGCTTCTTCTTCTCGTAATATTTTCATTGCTTTGGCAACAGTCATTTTGCGAGTTTTTGTTCTATAACTACCAACTTGCTGAAACATCGATTGTAATTGACTGGTCATTTCTTCCATTCCAGGTGGAGCCATGATTTCAATCCCAACTGGGGTGGCTGCAATTTCAATTTCTATCTCATTGTCATTAAGAGAACCCTCGCGCAGTTGCTTACGAAATACCTGCCTAGCCGTGCTCTCTTTTTCATTTGGTGTTAATACGCCTCTGGCTGGTGGAAGTAAAACATCTAGTACTCGCTCTTCTGCTGCATCTTCTGCCAAATGCTCCACTTTTTTCATAGCAAATTCGCGCTCTTGCTTGACTGCAATATCTGTTAAATCACGAATAATAGAATCCACATCGCGGCCGACATAACCTACTTCTGTAAATTTAGTTGCTTCTACTTTAATGAATGGAGCTCTGGCTAATTTGGCCAAACGTCGAGCAATCTCGGTTTTACCAACGCCAGTAGGACCTATCATTAAAATATTCTTAGGCATGATTTCACTGCGCAACACGGGATCTTTAATTTTCATGCGGCGCCAGCGATTACGTAATGCAATAGCTACAGCACGTTTTGCATCATCTTGACCAATAATATGCTTATCTAATTCTTGAACAATCTCACGAGGGGTCATTACCATGTCATCTGTTTTCATTGTTTAATTCTTCTATGGTTAAATGGTTATTAGTATAAATACAAATGTCGCCAGCGATTGTTAACGCCTTCTGGACTATCTCTTTAGCAGATAATTTTGTATTTTCCATAAGTGCTCGGGCTGCTGCTTGAGCAAAGGGGCCACCGGAACCGATGGCAATTAAGCTTTCTTCTGGTTCAATAACGTCACCATTTCCTGTGATAATTAACGAAGCTTTACTATCAGCAACAGCAAGAACCGCTTCTAATCGTCGAAGGATTCGATCGGTGCGCCAATCTTTAGCTAACTCAACAGCCGATCTAATCAAATGACCTTGATGCATTTCCAATTTTGCTTCAAATCGTTCAAATAGAGTAAACGCATCTGCTGTACCACCCGCAAAGCCGGCAATCACTTTATCTTTATATAATCTGCGAACTTTACGAGCATTACCTTTCATCACCGTATTGCCTAGGGTAACCTGCCCATCACCACCTATCACGACCTGATCACCACGTCGAACCGAAAGTATTGTTGTCCCGTGAAATTGTTCCAAAATAAAATCCTCAAATCACATTGAAACTGTGTAAATGGGGATGATAAATAAAAAATCAATGGGGATTAGGTAAAAAATGAGTACTCTTGAGCGTTAATTCTATTTCACATCCCGCTCCCTCACGGTCGCAGCTCAGATTATTATCAAAACCGAACCGAGACCGTGAGGGAGCGGATATCAATTTACTTAACTATTATTTATACAAATGAAACCCCATGAGACAACGGAGCAGGTAGTTGCAAATGCTCCGCGATACTTTGCCCTATATCTGCGAAGCAATCTCGGCGTCCAATAAATTTGCTATTGAATCGGGGGCCAAAAGCCAGCACTGGAATGTGTTCGCGTGTATGATCGGAGCCTGGAAAAGTTGGATCACATCCATGATCAGCTGCTATCACTACCATATCGTTTGGCTGTAAGAGAGCGTCCAATTCAGGAAGGCGAGCATCAAATTCTTCTAATGCTTGCGCATAACCAGCTACATTACGTCTATGCCCATAAGAAGAATCAAAATCAACAAAATTTGTAAATATCAAACTTCCATCAGGGGCCGCTTTCATTGTTGATAAAGTAGCATCAAATAAAGCCATATTTCCGTCTGCTTTAATAGTTTGAGTGAGTCCTTGATGTGCGAAAATATCTGCAATTTTTCCAATTGCAATCACTTCCCGACCAGATTCCTTAAGAAAATCAAGTAACGTTTTTTCTGGAGGTGGTGTGGCGTAATCTTTTCTATTGCCCGTTCTTCTAAACGAGCCAGTATGACCTACAAACGGACGGGCAATTACTCGACCAATTTGGTACTTATCTACCAAATTTCGAGCAATTTTGCATATTTCATACAAACGATTCAAACCGAAAACTTCTTCATGAGCTGCGATTTGAAATACGCTATCAGCGGAGGTATATACTATGGGTTTCCCAGTACGAATATGTTCCTCACCCAATTCCTCTATGATGACAGTTCCTGAAGCGTGTTTTTCTCCTAAAACTCCTGGTAAATCACATTGTTTAATGAATTCTGAAATGAGTTCCGGGGGAAAGCAGTAAGGTTTGTCTGGGAAATAACCCCATTCAAAGGTAACTGGAACTCCAGCCATTTCCCAATGACCACTGGGGGTATCCTTACCTAAACTTTGCTCCACAGCATAGCCATAATATCCAGAAGGCATGGCTAAAGTGGACAAATCGATAAAAGATAAACCTGAACTTGCTAAAGCAGCATGGTACAGTCCACGCTTCGCAAGGTTGGGAAGCATTAAAGGACCTTGACGAACGCCACTCACATCGCATTCACCTCGCTCACAGGTTTCATAAATATGAACTAATGTGTTAGCTCCCGCATCCCCATAGCGTTCAGCATCAAGGCTAGCCCCTATGCCAAAGGAATCCATTACTAATATGCAAACTCTTCCAATCACGCGTTGTACTCTATTTGTTGGCAACGGGTTTCTTTTAATCCGAACAGCAAAAGAAACGCTATTAATAACCCTGCAGGTAAAATAATTGCTGCGTGCTGATAAGCTTCTAATAAATACACAGGCACACCATTAATCAAACGAACACCACCATAGTTTGTCAATAAAGCACTAAATAGATTTTGATAAATAAGATATCCACCCTGAGTTAATATAGAAACCACACTTACAGCGGTCGCAGTCATCATTGGTGGGCTACTTTCCGCAACTAGAGCATAGCTTATTACTTGAGCTGAAGTAAATAATCCTAATAAGAAAAACAAGACGGACATCATTGTGATAGAAACAGGCAGATAAAGTACACCTAACAAAGTAAGTAACGAGGCGAGAACACCTCCTTTCATAGGCAGTACACGCAATCCTGACTTATCGGATATCCACCCCATTAAAGGCGAACCTACAATAGCACCGAAAAATAACATACCATTGATCATTGCCGCCTGATCAGGGCTAATACCTAATCTCTGTTCCAGATATAAAGTTCCCATCATGGCGCCAAAAACTGCAATGGCCATATTCATTAAGCTCGTGTATAAAGCAGCTCGCAAATTTTGGGAATTTAAATAAGCTTTTTTAGCCGCCACAAATACATCAATAGGTTTCCCTTCTTTCTTTACTGCAATTGGTGGTCTTTCTTTAATCCCAAAAAGCATGAAAACCAACATTATCAAACCCAGGATACCTACATCCTGAACTGCTTGACGCCAGCCAACAGATAAAACCAATTTAGTCAAAGGGTATTGCGCCAACATACCGCCTGTCATTGCAATCGTAACAATAACACCTGTCACTAAAGCCATACGCTTTGGAGGAAACCAATGAGACGCCAACCGAACTGGACCCAAAAAGCAAAATGCACTTCCTATCCCAGTAATAAACCTGCAAAACAAGGCCATATAAAAAGAATCAGAAGAAGATAAAATAAAAGTACTCATCACGCAGAGGAACATGGCAATTAAGATCGTATTTTTAATTGAGAACCTATCTAAAACCATGCCCGCAATAAATAAAAAAATAACATTCGCCAGATAATAGATACTGGATAAGTAGGCCATTCTATCAGCCTCAATGTGAAAATCCTGCATAATATTAGCGGCTATAGAGGCAAACATGTTCCCTTGAATAAACTCATAAAAGAAAAACATGGTGGCTGCAAAACATACCACCCACGGCATTAATGAAGTCCTAACATCATATCCCTTCAACTCATCCACTACCTGCATTATTTCTCCTCTATTTTATCGTTTGCAATAGGTCTCACGAGCCATTAATACGGCAATTAATGCGGCGATCGCGGCAACAGGAAACATCCACATAGCAAATTGAAAATCCGCAACAACGTATTCAGTCACATGGGTACCAGCATGATGCGTCATGAGCCAACCAAATAATACTTGGGCCACTCCACCACCCCCCATAATAATGACTGAAGCAATTCCAGTCGCAGCGCCAGTATTTTCTGACTGATTACTTTCTGCAACCAATGGATAAGAAATAACTTGAGTGCTAGTGAATAACCCTAGAGCAAAGAAAATGATACTTAGAGTCGTCTGAGTAAGGACCACGTTCATAAAGAGAGGAATTATAGTAATTAAAGTAGCTATCGCACCAAAAATCATTAAAGGTTTACGCCGTCCCTGAGTATCCGATAACCAACCTACTAACGGGCAACCAACAATACTCCCCATGAAAATCAGGCTGACCACATTGCTTGCTGCAATATCGGGTAAATGGTGAGCAACTTTTAGATAACTGGCCCCCCATAGTGCACACAAAACCATAATGGGTAAATTCAAAAGAGACGTATATAAACCAGCCAACCAATTTTGAGAATTGGATAACGCTTTTATAAAACTGGCCAATACCGGTCCTTGATTTGTTAACTTGTGTATTGTGGAATCTTTGGGTTTATCTTGCACAGTGAAATAAATCCAGAGTAATAAAATAGCTCCAACTGCTCCATCAATTAGTAGAGCACGTCGCCAACCAAACATATCATTTAAATAAGCAAACGGAGTATGCGCCATCATACCACCTATAAAAGCCATGGTGACTAATGAGCCAATTACAAGCGCTTGTCTTCGTGGAGGAAACCAATGAGACACTAAAACAACACAGGATAAGAAACAAAAAGCATTACCTATTCCTGAGAGAAAATGAAAAAACGATGCGAGAAAAAATGAACCTGCCATTGCAAAACCTACTGTTCCAATAACGCAAACAAGCATGGCGGTCAGAATGACTTTACGGGTTGAAAATCTATCCAGAATAAGGCCGGCAGGTAAAAGAAAAAGGATATCAGCCCATAGATAAGTACTAGACATCCAGCTTAACTGGGTAGCATCTATATTAAAATCCACCCGAAGTGACTGATTAATGACATCAAAAATATTGAGTTGAAAAAATTCATATAAAAAGAAGAAACCCGCAGAAAGGCAAACAATCCAAGCCATAAAATCACCACGAGGAACAAAAGTTCTCGATTCTACTGCGACAGAATGTGACACTTTCTCTCCTTTAATAAAGGCTTAAAAAATTGCGGCAAATTATAACAAAATTCAAAGAGCATTGGTATCTTTATTGAACAATTTATTTCGCGGGAATACCGCCCTTGCTTCATCTTTTATATTATATAATGCGACCGGCAAGTGGCTATGTAAGGTTCATTAAGGCCGTTAAAAGTTATTCACCTTCGACCACAGCCTCTCCATTTGAAAAACTATAATCAACAAGCCAACACTGGACTGTGAAGCAATAACATAGTCTTTGAATGAACCCGAAAGGTTTTCACTGGTGTGAATTTTTCAAACAAGTTCTTGGGTATTTGCCCTGTCTCATTGCTATCAATAACCAAATAATTTTCCAAATGATTAGAAAGTAATTGACATAATCCCTCTATATTTTTAACAGATTTTACTTTCCCTTTAGAGTAAAACTCAGCGGAGAAGTCAGTTTTATAATCCCAATAAATAAGGTTACTCCCAGAAGCCGGATGCTGTTTAAACCAAGTACTGATGATCGGTTTTTGAGTATTAGGAACAATTTCTGGCTTTACCTTGAGGATAAAAGCCCCTGCTAAAAACAAAACTCCACATAATAATGAAGATATTAATACCCAATTCAGATTATCCAATTTCTCATTAGAACGATGCCAAATTTCTGAAAAAAGCAAGGCAAAAGCCGGTAAAGCAGGAAATACATAGGGGTATATAATATTGCTGGCGAAAGTAAAGAAAAACAGAGGAACTATCGCCCATAGAAGCAAATAACTTAGCCACCCGTCTTCATCTTGGCATAAAGCTGGTAGCCTCTTCCCATGTTTAAGAAACCATCGACCTGCGACGATATTCCATGGAAAAACACCCGCTATTGCATATAACCATATCATCCCTTTCGGTGCATGATGCGCTATTCCATATTTGTCACCAGTCCATCCCGGCGTTAGGAATCGTTGCAAATGTTCTCCAAGAATAAAATAATTTAAAAATCCCGGCGTCCTTATTTCAGCCAAAATATACCAAGGCGCTGCTATTGCCAAAACCAGTATTGTCCCTTTAATCCAGGGCAACCTTCGCCATAAATTAGCCCACTCGTTACGTAATAAAACCCAAAAAAATACAGTCATTCCTACGAACATAACCGCAATAGGTCCTTTCGCTAATAGCCCTAATCCTAATCCTATAAAAAATATATAAGACCAGAGTTTATTGTCATAAACCATGGCGTGCCAAAAAGACACGCTGGCCAGAGTAGTACAAAAAATTAATGCAGGATCTGTCATTACCGTACCGGCATCAATAAAGAAATAAAGCGTTCCAGCAAGTACTAATAAGGAGAAAAGAGCTACCATTGAGCCGCTGTGTTTTTTTGCTAATCCCCAAACCAACCATAAAATACCGATAGATAATAAAAGCCCTGGCAATCTTGCCGCAAATTCATTCACCCCTAAAAGATGCATAAAAAAAGCAGACAACCAGGTGGATAATGGAGGTTTAGCCCAAAATGGAATACCATAATCCTGCTGCAATGTCACCCAATTGCCTGTTTCCAGCATTTTACGTGCGATTTCACCATAGCGAGCTTCTGTCGTATCAAACAAGGGGATGAAATAATTTGCAATTAATCGGCATATTAGTAAAAAAATTAATACCAACGAAGCATAAGTAAAAAATTGTTGCTGAACTTGCTTATCTGCTTTAAAACTCAAAATATACCTCTATTTTTACTCGCAACTTAAATCCGGCTACAACCAAAACACTTATTATATATTTTTAAATTGTATAATGAAAATACATGACGTCAGCTTAAGTTTAGTTTACACTGGCCAATGTAAGTATTTCTTACGTTAATCTTGTTTGGATTTTTGGAGACTAACATGACGTTTGTTTTAAGGGAATTTGAAGATTTAAAAAAACATTTTAATGACACCGTTGACATCATTCTTCAACGTGAAGATAAAAAGAAAATTGAAGAGCTTCCTAGTCCCAGGAAAGAGGAGATTCAATTTCTACAATCTGTTCTAACAAAACTGGAAGATCGATTGTCTCAACATCAACCCCAACCAAAATCACTAAAACCTTATGCAACAGTGTTTTATGGGGCCATGTTACTGATATGTCGAGATATTGAGAACAAACTCGGCTATATGGAAAGAAAAGAAAACAGCTTATTGTATACTCGATTAATGGATGGAATGGGAATTACTGATTCAAATCTCCCTTTACCCAACCAATACATCATTTTCTATAAAGAGCTAAACAAACTCTTAAGCTTCATTTACGTTGATAACGACTCTCGTAAAGGACTAAAACAAGAACATTTCTTACAAAAACTTTCATTAAAAGAATTATCTGATTTTGTTAAATTAAGTTTCCTACAGGAAGAAAGAGCAGAAAAAAATGCTCTGGCCAAATTAACTGCCGATGGAAAAAGCAAAATAGATGCCAATACCTTCCAAGTAGTAAAAACAATTGATGCCTCGATTTTAGAGCCATTCAAATCCTGGCCAGAAATGAAGGAAGCTCTCCATAAGTTAATTCTTGAAGAATTTTCAGATAAAAATGTTGCTAATTTTTCTAAGTTAGAGAAAAAAAACCAAGACCGAGCCGCACAATTGCAATTTTTACACACCCTTGCAGAGCAACTCGATAATATTCCCGAACAAAACCTTGCATCACTTGAGAAAATAGCTATTCTTGCTGGTGCGATGTACATTGTTCGCGGCCAAATAGCAATCGAATACAGCAAAGCCCCTCTAAGTAATAATGAACTTAGCGGCTCCATTATACATACTGGTTTAACAAAAATACTTCATGCCAATGCGGAAAGTTATGAAGATATCGAAGTATTTATTACTGCTGCCAATAGGTTCATTCGTCACATGACAATTGAGCGTCCAGAGAGCTCTAATAGAAGTATCACTAAAGAAGCCATTAGGGAAAAACACCTGTTTTCAGAAATTACAGGCTTCAATTTGAGTTCCGTTTTGCCATTAATACAAGAAATGATCAAAACTTGTCGTAGTGAAGCACTGGATGCATGTGTAATAAAACGTCATGAAGAACTTGAGGCTCTAAAACCTAAATCTCAAAAATCTTCTATTACTGGTACTATATCGGGATATGTTGGAAATTGGTGGGGTAGTAAAAAGCCAACGTCAGCTACTTCTGAGCATGAAGAAGACGAAGAAGCTCAAAAGTCTTCAGTTCCATCTGTATAAGCTATTTTGAGTTGTTAGATTTCATTAAGCAACAGTACTGTTGCTTAATGCCTATATTCTGTCATTTCCATGCCGGCGGCAATCTATCCTTTAAACAAGGTGATGTGCCAATTTATACAATGGATTTCCGTCGGCATAGAAATGACTCTTTTCATTCATATAATTCTCAAATAATATGCAAAGTATGATTTTGTACTCTATAAATTCTTAGAAAATAAGATAATCATCGTAATTTTTGTTACAATAATGGCGATATTTTTTTCAATTGACTTAACAAATACTAAATTTCTAATGAAAATCAAGCTGGTTACACAATATTTATTATTTTTTT
>NZ_JNCF01000033.1 GCF_000770585.1 Legionella norrlandica
TTGATTTTCCGAAGTCAGGATTTTGGTGAATTTATGATTGGTCAAAATTCTGCTTTTACAAACCAGACTTCTGTTAGTTATTTTTAGGGCAACAACGCGCCTGAAATTTTATACCTGTTCGCGTGATATCGCAGGAATGCCGTATTTGGCCCATCTTGAGCGAAAAATTGAGCGCAACGCTCTGGTATCTCACCAAGCTTCAATTATGTACCTTGAGCGGTTACGAAATTTTATACACAAAATTTCTTACAAGCCCATCGAAACGGCTTGGTTGGGGGGAGTTGTTGTTACTAATGAGCATTATCCCAATTGGAACCTATACCAATAGAAACAACGAGTGGTATAGATAGTTCCCCAACTTGCTCCATCAATTTGTGGATAATGGCAGCACATTCTGCTATAGCCTCTTCACGTACCTCAAATACTAATTCATCGTGTACCTGCATAATCATTTTGGCGGGAGGGTTCTTTTGTGCTCTCTCCCAGTCAGCGATGGCCAGCATGGCTTTTTTAATAATATCAGCAGCCGTACCTTGCATAGGAGCATTGATGGCAGTACGTTCTGCTGCTTTTTGTCTCATTAAATTCCGCGAGTTAATTTCTGGTAAATAGAGTCGACGACCAAACAAAGTTTCAACGTAACCTTGTTGATGGGCTTGCTTCCGAGTACGCTCCATATATTCCAGAACTTTAGGGTAGCGATGGAAATAGGTGTCGATGTAATGTTGAGCATCCTGACGCTCCACACCAATTTGCTTTGCTAGACCAAAGGCAGACATGCCATAAATTAAGCCAAAGTTGACCGCTTTTGCTCTTCTTCTTTGTTCTTTAGTGACTTGCTCCAAATTAGTTTGAAAGATTTCGCTCGCTGTTGCCGTATGAATATCCCAGCCTTGAGCAAAGGCTCGTAAAAGATTTTCATCTTGGGATAAATGAGCCATTATACGTAGTTCGATTTGTGAGTAATCAGCAGCCATGATCATGCTTCCTGATGGTGCTACAAATGCAGCGCGAATAAGCCTTCCTTCCTCGCTCCGTATGGGGATATTTTGCAGGTTTGGATCGCTTGAGGACAGGCGACCTGTTGCTGCAACGGCCTGATTGTATGATGTATGTACCCTATGTGTTTTAGGGTTTATTCTTTTAGGTAATGCATCAATATAAGTGCTAACTAATTTCGATAAACTTCGGTACTCAAGGATGACTGCCGGTAATCTGTAGTCAAAAGCTAATTCCTGCAATACGGATTCTGCTGTTGAAGGTTGTCCAGTAGGTGTTTTGGTTACTATAGGTAATTTTTGTTCATCAAATAAAATTTCTTGCAATTGTTTGGGCGAATTAAGATTAAAAGTTCTTCCTGCTAGCTGTAAAGCCTCATCTTCCAGAGCCTTCATTTTTTCTTTTAAGCGATTACCATGTTGTTTTAGTGCCGCGGTGTCAATTAACACTCCATACATTTCCATGTCGGCAAGAACAGAAATTAAAGGTATTTCTATATCGCATAGGACGCTACGCAATGACATATCCATCATAGGGAAAAGTCTGTTATGTAATTTTAAGATAGTGTCTGCATTTTCCGCAGCATAGATTCCTGCTTTAGTAACTGGAATTTGATTGAAACGAAGTTGCTTGACACCTTTACCAGCAATTTCTTCATAACTAATTATTTTATAACCCAAGTATTTTAATGCCAAAGAATCTATATCATGATTACCAGCACTACTATTGAGCACATAGGATTCTAGCATAGTGTCATAGGTTATACCCCTTAAGAGAATCCCATAATTCCTTAAGACAGTGTAGTCGTATTTAATATTTTGCCCTATTTTCTTTATCTCAGGATTTTCTAAGATCATTTTTAAGGCGGTTAAAACTTCATCTCTAACCATCTGCTTACTACCATCTGTGTGGGCAAGCGGAATGTATGCTGCTTTTTCTTCTTCGATTGCAAATGAAATTCCTACCAATTCAGTTTGCATGAGATCAGAATCAGTTGTTTTAGTCGCAATACAAAATTGTTTGCATTGGCTCAGCTTATTAAGCCAATAATTTAATTGTTGATCAGTGGTGATAATTTCGTATGAGTCACTGTTGCCATTTTCTTTTTCGGTTTCTGATTTTTGATTTTCCTTTTCTTCTAATAATTCTCTAAGCCAAGATTTGAATTCCAACTCACGAGTTAATTCAATTAATCGCTCCTTATCAGCAGGCTTAGGTATTAGTTGGTTTAAATTTAATGGCAAGTCCAAATCAGTTTTAATCGTTACTAGTTTTTTTGAAAGTGGTAAATGAGGAATACTTTCGCGTAGATATTCGCCGATTTTACCGCTGATTTTATCAGCGTGCAAAATGAGATTATCGAGAGTTTTATATTCAGTCAGCCACTTCACTGCAGTTTTGGGTCCGCATTTCGTTACCCCAGGAATATTATCTACGGTATCTCCAATGAGAGTAAGATAGTCAATGATTTGTTTGGGCGCTACACCAAATTTTTCTTTGACACCTTCTATATTCATGCTGTAATTACTCATGGTATTGATTAGCGAAACATGCTCATTAACGAGTTGCGCCATGTCTTTATCGCTTGTCGATATCACAACTGGTATCCCCTGATCAGTCGCTTGTTTTGCTAAAGTACCGATTACGTCGTCTGCTTCAACTCCGTCGACAATGAGTAAAGGTAAGCCCATCGCTTGTAATAATTGGACTAAAGGCTGAAATTGAGAGTGCAACTCTTGAGGCATGGGAGGTCTATGAGCTTTATATTCCGGATACCATTCATCCCTGAAAGTTTTCCCTTTGGAATCAAAAACAACGGCAATTTCCTCTGGTTTGTAATCTTTAATTATTTTCTTTATCATGTTGGCCACCCCATAAATTGCTCCAGTGGGTTGACCTTTTGAATTGGTTAAAGGGGGAAGAGCATGGAATGCGCGGAAAAAATAAGATGAGCCATCGATTAAAATCAAAGGGGGCTTCATAATTTACTCTGCCTCTTTAATGTCTAATTTTTTGTTGATTACTGCAATTTGATCAGAAAGTGATTTAATATTTTTTCTGATTAATGGTATACGATTTACTGAAAGCTCATGTTTGATTGCAATATCTTTAGGTTTTGCAGGATTGCCAAGATATATCGTTCCTTGTTTTAAATGTTTATGAGGAGGGACACCAGTACGTGCTCCTAATATTACCTCATCGTCAATACGAACATGATCACTCACCCCAACGTTTGCTGCAAAGATGACGTTATTACCTGATGTGGTGCTTCCGGCGATGCCTGTGAATGCACAAATGATGTTATGTTTGCCTAGTTTGACGGAATGGGCAATTTGAACCAAATTATCAATTTTAGTTCCTTCTCCTATTATTGTTGAGCCTAAGGTTGCTCTATCTATTGCGGAGTTAGCACCTATCTCAACGTCATTTTCAATAATTACATTTCCAGTATGAGGTACTTTGAGATGTTGTCCATCAACAAAGGTATAACCAAATCCATCAGAACCAACAACTGTCGAAGCATGAATAGTGACATGTGAACCAATTTGGCAATGGTCATAAATGGTAACTTGTGGATGAATGGTGGTATGATCTCCAATGATGACGTTATGGCCGATATGAATATGGCTTTTGAGCACAGTATGATTGCCTATAATGCTCCCAGATTCAATAACCACATAGGGGCCAATATAAACTTGCTCGCCAATTTGCACTCCTTCGTCAATGACAGCGGAGGGGTGTATTCCAGGGGTTATTTTTTTTGGTGGATTGAAATGATTGATTAACTTAATAAATGCTTTAAAAGGATGTTGTACTTGAATTAATGGTTTATTAGAATCCATAATGCCATGACCAACTAAAATAGCCGCCGCTTCTGAATTCTCTGCAAGTTTGATATTTTCTGCACCATCAGCAAAAACTAATGATCCAGGAGTAATGTTGTCTATAGGTGATAGTGTAGAAATAGTAATCGTATCATTCCCTATTACAGTACCTTGGACTAGATTTGCTATGGCACAAAGTGAAATGCTCATTGTTTTACCTTTTAATTCTGCAAAATAGACCGATTATATACTTGTTATTTTTCATTTTCGAGTGAATTAATCTTCTTTAACCTTCTTTAAGTTAACAATTTCTCATAATCTGGATAATTAGATTATTGTTATGAAGTTAAGCCAGTTAAAAAATTATTCTCTTGAGTGGCGTTGCTAATCGCCCTAGCAAAATAAGATTAATTAAGGTATAAAATCAAAATAATCACTAAAAATCGATTCTGCCACCTATTTAAATCAGGAAATCTAATTTCGAAATCAAAAGGATGGGATATGTTTAAGAAAATATTGCTCACAGTGGGAAGCGTTTTATTTAGTATAAATCTTTGTGCTTCAGAGCCTCTTTACGATAAAGAAATACCCTTGCTTTGGTCCTCAATTATTACAATAAGTGGCGGTCCTTCCTGGGCTGTTGCAGGGCAAAACCAGTATATTTATCCACTGTCACCTGTCTATATTGCCAATTTTAATCCTAATTTACCTCCCAATTATTATCTTTACTATACGTATGATTCTCCAACCAGCGTTTTAGCTAATGGAGAGATATTTTTTGGTTTGCAACGTGCAATTAATCCTTGGCTCACAGGCCAATTAGGTTTAGGAGTGGCTGGGGTCAGTAATGCTGAAGTAACGGGACATGCGAATCTTAATGGGTTGCTCGATGTATACACTTATGATTATAAAGTAAACCATGCTCGAATAGAGATGAAAGGCAAACTAATTGGAAGCTCTTTTAACCCTGTGCAGCCATATATTAGTGGCAGCTTTGGTGCGGCATTTAACAATTCGCATGATTACAGAACTACCTCGATAAATCAATTTTTATTCCCTGCTCCATGGTATGCTTCAAATACAACAATTGCTTTTGCTTATAGCGTTGGAACTGGACTACAAATGATGCTTAGTCCTCACTGGCAGGTTGGTATGGGATATGAATTTGCTGATTTAGGAAAAAGCTTTTTGGGTGGGGATGGTGTAAATATTACTAAGGGACTAAGGTTGACGCATTTGTATAATAACCAATTACTATTTAGTTTAAGCTATCTATATTCTTAATTTTTCGGTGAGCGGCATGGTAATTCTTCAGTTAAGATAGATATTCTGGATGGTTATTTCCTCAACATCCCGCGGTATGCCCGCGGGAGCTTATGGTAGAGGAGGGCTTCTGAACATGGATGTCAGGGAACTTAAGAGTTGAATTATTACTCTTAGCTTATATATTTCCTAAGAACTAACGCAGCATTTGCTCCACCAAAAGCAAAATGGTTGGACAAGGCAATATCAATAGTTTTTTCTCTTGCTGTATTGGGCGTGTAATCCAAATCACACGCAGGGTCAGGAGTATGTAGGTTAATAGTTGGTAACAAAATATTTTTTTGCAAACATAATGTCGTAGCAATGATTTCCATTGCTCCTGCAGCCCCAATAGCATGGCCAGTCATTGCTTTTTGAGCTGTAATAGGGATGTTATAAGCCTTTTGACCGAATACTGTTTTTATTGTTTCAGTTTCCGTACTGTCATTTAATTGGGTTCCTGTTCCATGCGCATTGATATAATGGACATCATTAATTGATAATCTTGCGTCATTTAAAGCAGCAAAAATAGCCCTTGCCTGCCCTTGCGAATTGGGCGCTGTTACATGGAATGCATCACAACTGGCACCAAAACCAATGATTTCTCCAAGTATTTGGGCTCCTCTTGCTTTGGCTTGTTGTAATTCTTCAAGAATTAATATTCCAGCGCCATCGGCCATGACCATTCCATCTCGATGTAAATCAAATGGACGACTAGCTTGTGCAGGATTTTCGTTGTTAGTAGACATGACTCTTAATTTGCACCATGCGGCCATAAGAGATTCCCATATTAAAGATTCTGTGCCACCACAAAGAGCTGTAGTCAGGTTCCCATGAGCAATTTGTTGATAAGCTGCTCCTATTGCTTCACCTGATGAAACGCAGGCATTAGAAAAGGTTGAGTTGGGTCCACCGATATTGAAAGCTATGGCAATATGATTTGCTACGGAATTAGGCATCCCTCTAATAACGCTGAGCGGGGGAATTTTTTTCCAACTGTCTGTAAAAAAAGTTTTATAGCCTAATTCTAATTCAGGTTGGCCCCCAAGGCTGGTGCCAATAAAAGTTCCTGCTGTATTGAGCTCTGATGGCTCCAGGCCTGCTTTTTCAATAGCATGATATGCGCAAAATAGGGCATATTGAGCTGCTCGAGGATAGCGCTTGCTTTTATTGAATTCAGGGAGGTGATCGAGTGATAAATCAGTAATCTCTCCTGCTATTTGGGTAGAATAGGGTGATGGATCATAAGATTGGATGCGCTTAATTCCACATTGACCTTGACAAGCAGCAAGCCAAAATTTATCAATTCCAGTTCCTATGGATGACGTTATTTCCATACCAGTAATAACAACCCTTTTTTTCATTAATTATCCTTATTTGATAAAAACAAGCTTCCCCTATCACTATTCGCAATACTAATGGTGAGATTTAAATTATGTCAAGCCATATTTATAATACGTATTTTATAAATAAAAATATACCTAAGGGACTTTAAAATGGTAGATTTTATATGACCTGATTTTCTTGCTCCGGGATCCTTTCAAGATAAGCAATAGTCTGCTTTTTGTAGAGCTCTAAGACTCCTGGAGCATAATTTTTTATTTTTCTAGTTTACTTAGATTGATAGACCAATAATCACAAGCATTTTGGATATGGAAGCCGAGTTGTATATACAGATTTAATGCTTTTTTATTGTGGGTTTCTACATCAAGATCAACAAGAGATTTGCCTTCGCTTAATATCATATTGATACAATATGCGATAAGGGAAGAACCAAATCCTTTTCCTTGTTCCTTGGGTAATATAGCGATATCAGATAATGTAGCCCTTTTGGACTGCCAGCGGATATGCGCTTTTCCAATGGGGTGTTTATTGAGCATGGCAATTATAATTTCATATTCTCTTTCACTGAGTATTTGTTGGAAGCGGTTAGCTAAGTCTTGACTCTTGTCTGGAAAGCATACCTCATCCAAAGCACATAATATTGGGATATCTTCGATGGTTGCCATCCGGAAAGACAATGATTTATTGTAGTCTAGTATGGGATTAAGATCGTCTCGCTCCATAAAATATTCACTATGAAGATAAGTAAATCCCTTGTTAGTCAGCCATTTGTCATTAAGGCGGGAGGGGCATGAAAAAATCAAATTAAAATAATTTTGGGATTTTATTAAAGGTAAAGCAGCTTGTATTAATTCTTTAGCAATCGCTTGCTTACGATACCTGGGATGAACCAGTACAGCTATTTCTACTGCATCGTCATAGAAGAAATAAACACTTAAAAAGCCAACCAAGAGATCATCTTTATAGTAAAGAAAGCTTGTAGGAAGTGCGCGATGTTGTTTTAATATATGGAGATAAACATTGGGTATACTGCTATCATTTTTTTTACATTCTGCCATTAAGGCTTTAAGTTCTTTTATTTGAAGCTCATCAAGTTGATTGGTTTGATTAATCATGGTGGTCTAAGAATTAATAATTATTCTATTTCTAAGATTAGCGTGTTTTTGTTTGATTTGCTCATTCTTTTTTGAGAAAACGAGAATTTTATCAATATAGAATAGACACTGTTTTTACTGCTTTTTTAAATTCTATCACTCTAATTAATGCAGTTAAACAGACTAAAAAGCAAAATATAATAGCAAGAAAGCTGAAATATCCGGGAAATAAAGTCATAAAAATAAAGAAAATAAATGCTTCAGCGCGCTCCATGATACCAGGACTGTAATAAAAACTTTTATGAGAATTATTATTAGTGAAAATACCAACGACTAAAAAGCTTGTAATACAAAGTAAAATGCTTCCTAGCATTAGAATCGTTAAAGTAGCTCGTTGCTCAGGATTAAAAAGATATAAAGCAAAAACTGCAGAAAATTCCACAATCCTGTCTGTGATTATATCCATTGCTGATCCAAAATCAGAAGATTGATTTTGAAAGCGAGCTAAAGAACCATCGAGAGTATCCAGGTACCCCGAAATTAAAAGAAAACCGATAGCGATATAGGGCTTATTTAGTAAAACAAAGGGAATAAATAATAAGCCAAACAGTCCTGATAGCCAGGTAATGGATAGAGGTGTTATCCATTTGCATAAATTAGGTAGTATAGGGTCTATCAATATCTGTTGATAATAATGCCGTAATGATTGCTCCAACATAATGTCTGCTCTGTTAGCTAATTAAAAAGAAAATTACAAAAACAAGGCTTAAAATAATAATTAAGGGATTAATTTTTTGACGAGTGAACAACTTGAGGAGAGTATAAAGAATAACTCCCCATCCAATCCCATCCGCTATGGATGAAGTAAATGGTATCATCATAATTGTTACCATGCAGGGCGCTGTTTCACTGAGGTCTTTTAATTTCATGTCGGCCACATGCTTCATCATGCAGCAGGCCACATAAAGCAAGGCGGGTCCTACCGCAAAGCTTGGAATCATTTTGGCAAGTGGGAAAAAGAATAGTACCAGAATAAACCCTGTGGCAACTACCAAAGCAGTGAGACCTGTCCTTCCACCTGCTTCAATTCCGGTGGCCGACTCAATATAAGGGGAAGTGCTTGCTGATCCTAATAGGCCTGCCAGGGAAGAAGCCGCTGCATCAGCAGTTAAGCTATTACTGAGTCGTTTGTGATAATCTTCTTGGTGTTTAAAAACGGTTGGATTGAGCAAACCAATTAAAGTACCTGTGGCATCAAATACTGCGATTAGAAAAAAAGTAAAAATGGCTTTTAATGCTACGACGCTGGAGAGACTGGAAAAATCCAGTTTCATAAAAGTAGGGGCAATGGCTGGGGGCATTGAAATCAAGCCTTGCCATCTTGTTAGACCCAGGACCAAACTTAAGATGCTGATACTCAGTATTCCAATGATGATGGCACCTGGTACTTTATAGTAATCCAGAACCAAAATCAGTATAAAGCCTAAGAAGAACATACCGGTTTCAGGTTTGAGGATATGCCCCATTTGCATTAAATTATGCTGGTTACTAATAATGATTTGATTGTTTTGTAAGGCAATTAAAGCAATAAGCAGACTAATACCAATTAAAATTGCTATTTGTAAATTATATGGGATAGCCTCTATTAAGAGCCGTCTTAACTTGGTCATGGTCAGAAATAGGAAAAGCAGGCCTGAAATAAAGACCATGGCTAATGCATGTGGCCAGTCAATTCCCATCCCCTGAACTACACCATAAGCAAAATAAATATTTAATGCCATTCCCGGAGCTACGCCTACGGGGGTATTCGCTAAAAGTCCTATTAAAGCGCAACCAAAGGCAGTTACCAAACAAGTAGCAGTGAAAACTGCACCTTGGTCCATTCCAGCATCATGTAAAATACTGGGATTGACAAAAGCGATATAAACCATAGTGAGAAAGGTTGTAGCGCCAGCCAGAATTTCTGTTCGCAAAGAAGTATCTTTGAGAAGAAAGGATTTTAAGGTGCTCATAAATTAAGGTAAGAAACCCTAAAAATGAAAGTTCATAACAGCAATTATAATTTCTACTGTAATTAATACAATAATAATTACTTCTAAATGATGGCCATGCCGATTTTCTAAATAGCCATTAAACATATCGAAAATTTCATTCAGTGTATCAAGGCGATGATTAATGGCATTGACACGCCTTTGTATATGTAAATAGCGTTCAAGCATCGAGAAGTGCTCTTCTAAAGTGGGATGTTGCCAAAAATATTTAGGATGGTAAAGAAAATTACTAATCAAGTTTAGCTCACTTTTAGCGCCTAAAATTTCACCAATTATTTGTTGGATTTGTTTTCGGCTTATAGGCATTTCTCCTTTATGAGATAAAGATTGTATCAAGGGGTTATACTTGTCGATTAGGGCGTCAATAATGGTTTCGAAATATTGTAATTTTACTGATTGAGAAAAACCATAAGATAAACTAAGTTTGAGTTCATCACTATCTTCTTCAATGGTTAAGCAATCTACATCGTAAAAACCATGTGGTTCTATTGCTGTTTTATCCCCAATTTGATAATGAAATTCATCATGGACTGACAAGGTTACTGGTTTGTCTATGAGTAGTTTAATAACATCTAGATAACCGTGGATTTGATATCGTTTTACCCCCCAAGATACAATGGTGCCATTCTTAAAAATGAATACAGTATGATTTTTATTTCTATGAGGGTTTAGTTTTATGACATCTCGGGTTTTTACCGAATTAAATTCTTTAGAGAAATTTTTCAGATGAAGATCAAGACGAGTTAAGTCTATGGTTTTGGCAACGCAGAAACTTAGGCATTCCATGTTTAATAACCTACGATTAAAAAAGCGTTTGCTGAATTAAATGATTTAAGCAAACGCGATCACTTAGGCTAAAGTATACATTAAATTCTGTTTTATTACACGCTATCAGCGGTTTCACGTCCGGGGTAAGCCTTTTTTCTATCGGTTGCGCCACTTAACCATTGAGGGCAAACTTCTAAGATTTCTGCAATATTATCGAGTTGTTCCTTATTAGGAAGAATATGACCAAATATCATTGAATTAGCCAGATGGCGTGTTACTCCAAATACTTTGGACACTGCTTTTGTTTTTTCTGTTAAATCTTCGGGAAACCCCAATGCAGCCAATTCGCGATTAAAGCGTTGCGAAAATATTTTGCTATTCATTTTCTGCTCCATGAAAATATTATTGTTAATTTCAACATCCTCCTTTTCTGGATGTCGATTAACCCTTTACTTATCAATCCTTGATATAGTTAAGAGTGTTATAACTTATTTTTTTTTAATAGCAAAGAGATTTTCAACAATAAAATTAATTAATTTTCATTGAGTTAACAAAATGTTAGATTGATAGCCAGATATTCTTTAATATAGTAATGAATACAAAACTCAATTATCACGGTTTATTTAAAAAATCACTGTCGCTTAAAAGCGGCCAAATGGATTAACCACATCCTCTCCAGGCGTACTATTATAATTAGTATTGGTTTCAGGTACTGAATTGGTTTTAGATCTTTTCTTAAAGAGGCCATGACCAATTAATTTCTCGCTAACCTCATAATTATCTTCATATTTATCATTGGCATTAGGTTGGTTGCTTTGTTTTTGACGTAGATAACCTACAATGTCAGTTTGGCGGGCTGTAATAGCTTTATTGAGAGCACTGTGCGTGATTTTTCTGTTCGAAGTAATTTCTGGATTTTGGCAAAGATAACGAGCGATTTCTGGTCGTTTGAATTTAATCGCTAATAGTAGCGCTTGTTCCAACATGTGCTGATTAAAAATAGTGGGTTGGTTAGTGCATAGGTATTTTATAATATCCAAATTCCCTGTCCGAATTGCCCAATGAGAAGATAGTTTTAGGGCCTCTTTACTCGGAGGATTCTTTCGATTACTGCAAAGGGCTATGAAAATTTCTGTTTGTTTGCTTTTAGCAGCCATTTTAATGGCTATATTGATTGATGATTTTTCGGGTCGGATGAATGGTGATTCACAAAGACTGGTGACAATTTCAAGATGTCCATTGGCTATAGCTTCTATTAGTGCTTTCTCAATTACCAGTTTGGATAGTGGCTCCAATGGTAAACTACAAAGATATTGAACCACTGGCGTCAGCTTTAACTTACAAGCTTTTAATAGGACTCGCCCTATTATCTGAGGTCTGGGACAATGATTAGGTAAGTTACAAAGAATTTTTACTGCATCCATTTGCTGAGCATAGGCAGTTTGCTCAAAAGCTCTTTCAATAGTCGATTGCGGTGGAGGAGCTTTCTCGGAATGAACAAGAAATTCGAGGATATTCCAATGCTTAAATTGAACAGCTAGTTTAAACAGATGATCAAGCGACGGCTGTCGGCAGATCTGGATTGAGAGGCTATAAAAAAAATCAACTACTTTAATCTCACCATCCTCTATTGCTGTGGTAAGAATTGATTGAATAATTTTTGCTGACGGCTGGTAACTATAAAGATTCATCAAGACCTGTATACTGTTTATTTGCCCTTGTTTGGCAGCTAAGATTACAAAGTCTTGGATTTCTTTGTGATTCAATTTAATTTTATTAATGCTACACAGGTGATCGAATGCCTCCCATTGAGAGTGTTTAGCAGCACAAGAAATTGCTTTCTCAAGAGTAGTAGTGTCAATTGTATTTCCAAGAAGACTTATTAAGCCTAAATTGCCATATTTTGCTGCCTTGATGAAAATAGATTTACCTCCGTACTCTTTTTGATGCCAGTTGAGTCGTTCAATAGGGCTGGTTTCCAGCTTATTAATAATCTGTTCTCTAACGAATACATCATCAATGGCAGCAATAATTTCAATAAGAACCCGTTCATAGGCGCTCACTTCTTCACTTGAGGCAACAGGAGGTAACCCCAGTGAATCAATAAAGTGATCTAAATCAAAATGGCTTCCATGAGCATGGAAGGCGATCTCAGCGATTCTGGCTTGGAGTTTATATTTATCTCCTAAACTGACTTTTATTTGAGGATTGATTCGGTTTAAGGCATCTATTTTTCTAGTCGCATCAAGCCAAGTGGCTTCAATAATGTGATAATTATAGGGTTCGAAGGTCGATTGGGCTGTTTGGTCAATGATACAATGATGAAGTTGTTGCTGTATCTTTTCACCACGTTGGGCTAAAAGCTGATCAGAATCTTTGTATTTTTTTAAATGTTTCAGCAACTCCTCATCCTCAATAAGATAGGGATAGTGAACAAGGTTGTCAATAATGGCTTCAAACACGATTTTGGTTGCTGGGTGCTTTTGTTTTAATAGCATTAGGAACAAAGCCATCAACTGGTAAATAATGTCTTGATCAGAATGATTTATCTGTAGTAGCTGGCTTATATATTCTGATATATTTTTTCCTTGAAAAACATCTAACAGTAGTGGCTTATACTGTAGTAGGTGAAAAATTGAACTTTGGTTAAGCTTGAGGAGTTGTTGGGCAGTAGTATCATCAATCAATTCTGCGAGGGTCTTTAAGGTTTCTTCCGAAGATTCTCTAGCGAGAAAATTAATTAGTCCAGGTAATAGGGTCTCTACAGTCTCTGGTTGATTCAGGGTTTGTTTTAAGAGATCCAACCATATACCCTTTCCATAGATAATAGCGGCAGCTAAAAAAGATTGACCAAAAAGTTGGTAGAGCGCAAAAAAATTTTCACTGTTTAATGAAAATTGAAGTATTGCCGGTGAAGGTGAAATAACAGCGAGTGTTTTATTTTGAATATTTCCATCGAGCGAATATTGTTGGAATGCCGGTTCTCCACAACTTACGTTCTGAGCTGCTTCTACCAATGCCTGGGTTTCAGGGAAAAAGCTGAGCAAGGAATATAAGGAATTCACCTCGCTATCTTCTGAGTGCAGGTTGTGCAAGTGGTATTTTAAAAAATCTTGTAATAGGTTCGTTTGTAGGATTTTCTCAATACTTACTTCCTTCTGGAGTAAGCAGAGTAGTAGAGCAGCAAATTTTTCGGTATCACTAACCCATTCTCTGAATAAGGCAATGATTCCTAGAGGGTTTTTCTGAAAGGCCAAGCTTTCAGTGAGATCCTGAAAGTGGTTTTTGACAGTTTGTACACTGGCTTCAATTTTTTGTTGGCGACACTCCAATTCCATCCGCCTCTGGATTTCATGACAATTTTTGAATAAAGCCTCATTATTATCATAAAAATTAAGAGTTTCTATCTTACTGTCTCGTAATAGCGCCCAAAACAGCTCATTGATTTTATCCATATAGGCAAATTGTTCAGCCTCTGTTTTTAACAGTAGATGTTTTAACGCTATTAAAAATAATGTATTTTTCTCATTTTCCTGGAATTGCTGTCTACAGAATATAAGATAATCTTTGAATACTTTGTGTTGCTCTAATTTCTTATTGATTTCAGCCATGGGTAAACCACTGAACTTCGCTATTCGAGCCTGAGCGATAAGTTCGTGATGAGTTCGAAGAGTCTGAGATTCCTCTTTCTGTAAGAGCTCTTGATTTATAGTTTGATTAGCAACGACGAGAGGTGACGGTGACTCATTATTTTCGAGCCAATTAAAGAGGTCATTTATGATCATATTTTGAATTTAGTGAATACATTAAGTATCTTATGAATTATAAATAAGCATAAATAAACATCAAGATATTCATTAAAATATCAGTGTATTTTCATTCTTGGGATGAGTAATTGTGCGCGACAATGCTATATCCATTTATTAGGCATTAATTCGGGCTGCTTATCATTAGAGCTCTTGTATAAAGGCATCTTTTTATATTATTGCTTCATTGCAAGCATTTCTCCAGGGCTCATTTACTTCGTAAACTCTGCTCCTCGAAACGTTTGCGCTTTGCGCGCTAATTCAAAATCTACAGGTTATGCAAGATTTCTAGTATTTTCAAAGTGAAAAATATCATTGCGAGGTTGGGGGGTACCTTGCTAATTGCTTGGCACCAACCTACGATAAAAATGGAAAAATGACATCATGCTTAAACTAGCATCGTCTCAGGTACAAAGCTATTCAAAAGATTGATGATTTGCAAAATAATTTAAATCTAATTCACGTGCTGCTTTGACATCGTCTAACCTTTTGACGGGTAAAGTGTGTGGAGCGGATTTAAGCAAATCAGGTGTATTGATTGCTTCTTCCCGGATAGTTTTCATTGCCTTAACAAAAGTATCCAATTCTTCTTTACTTTCTGTCTCTGTAGGCTCGATAAGTAAGCATTCCGGCACCAGCAAAGGGAAATAAGTGGTTGGAGCATGAAATCCATAATCCAGAAGTCTCTTGGCAAAATCCATGGCTGTAGTTCCATAATTCTTTTTCTCTGGACTTAAAGTAAGAATAAATTCATGGGAAGCGCGCCTACTAGGATAAGCTGGAGTAAAGCCAGCCTTAGACAATTCTTTAAGTAGATAATTAGCATTGAGTGTTGCAAACTCAGATACACGTAGCAAACCTTCTTTGCCTAATACAAGGATATAAAAATAAGCACGTAATAAAATTCCAGCATTCCCCATAAAACAGGATAACCGTCCTATGCTTTGTGGGTAATCTTGACGTGTAGCCCATTGATAACCTGAATCTGTTTTTTTTACAACTGGAAGTGGCATATAAGGTATTAGACGTTTGCCTACAGCGACTGGTCCAGCGCCTGGACCTCCGCCACCATGCGGGGTAGCAAATGTTTTATGGAGATTAAGATGCATCACATCAAAACCCATGTCGCCTGGTCTTACTTTGCCTAAAATAGCATTGAGATTAGCCCCATCGTAATATAATAGTCCGCCAGCTTGATGGACAAGAGTGGCTATTTCTTTTATTTGACGCATAAATAACCCCAAAGTAGAGGGGTTTGTTAGCATAATTCCCGCTGTCCTGGGGCCAACTTTTTTTCTTAATTCTTCGAGATCGATGTCGCCATCTGCCCCAGTTGCAATTTCAACCACTTTGAACCCACACATGACAGCGGAGGCGGGATTTGTTCCATGCGCCGCATCAGGTATCAGTATTTCATCTCGAGCAGTATCACCACGAGATTGGTGATAGGCTTTGATCATGGCTACCCCGGCAAATTCTCCTTGCGACCCAGCCATTGGGGTTAGCGATACTCCGGGCATCCCAGTGATTTCAGCAATATAATGCTGTAATTTATAAAGGGACTCCAAAAAGCCTTGGCTTTCATGTTCGAGAGTTAATGGATGACGATTAATAAATCCGGGGATTGATGCGGCTTTGTGAACCCCCCTGGGATTATACTTCATGGTACATGAACCCAAAGGGTAGAAATTGGTGTCTATAGAAAAATTCTTATGAGAAAGGCGTGTAAAATGCCTTACCACCTGCAATTCAGAGCAGGCTGGCAATCTTGGAAGTGTCTTGCGTTGGAACTCTTCCGGTATAGAGTAGTGGTTATCGACTACTTGGGGGGCTTGGGCTTTTGCCTGACGACCTGCTTTAGATAATTCAAAAATCAACATAATTTGCCTTCCGTTTTTTGAATAAGTTCCTTGAGTTCATCTCTATGTTTTACTGGTGTAAATTCAATAAATTTGTACTCAGCAATTTCTGCTAAATAATAGGGGTCTTGTTTAAAGATTGATTCCAAATGCGCTTTGTCATTTGTCGCAGCAATAATAATGCCGCCGGTTCGAGGTTTCATTGGTCCGGAAGCAACCAGCAGTCCTTGTTTATAATGATAATCAAGAAACTCTCTATGTGCTTGCAGATATTTATTTACCTCGCTAATGGGAGCTAAATAAGTCAATTGCACTATAAACATTAGGTACCTCTCTTGGATAGTATGGATTTTAATGTTTTTGTATATCTTGCAATATCCTCTGCAGTACGTACTTCCGTGGCGCAAACCAAAAGGCTATTAGATAATTGAGGGTAATGCTGTTCAACGGCATAGCCACCAGCTATTCCTGCATCAGCAAGTTGCTGTAAAACCAACGAAACAGGCTGATTTATTTTAATTAAGGACTCATGAAAAAAAGGGGCTTTAAAAACTTGCTCCACTCCTTCTATTCGGGTCAAGGCTGTTACTAATTGATGAGTATTTTGATGGCAACGTGTGGCTACTTGGCTTAAACCTTCCGAACCTAAAAGACTCATATAAATAGTAGCGGCTGTAACCAGTAGACCTTGATTAGTACAAATATTTGAAGTCGCTTTGGCACGACGAATATGTTGCTCTCTGGCCTGGAGAGTGAGACTAAATCCTATTTTTCCATCTTTATCCACTGTTCGACCAATAAGTCTGCCTGGCATTTGTCTTACATGAGCCATCCGCGTACTTAAAAAGCCGAAGTAAGGACCTCCAGAGGCCATAGGCGATCCTAATGGTTGGCCTTCACCACATACGATATCAACGCCATGCTCTCCCCATGAGCCAGGAGGCTTCAGCAAAGCTAATGAAATTGGATTAACACAGGCCACACTAATTGTTTTGTTATGGCAAGCCCAGTTTGTTATTTGATCTACTTGCTCAAGACATCCGAAGAAGTTTGGTTGAGCGATTACTAAAGCGGTAATATCTTCTCCTTTATATTGATCTAGAGAAGACAGGTTAGTAATGCCTAGTTGTTCATTAAAAGGCAACGTGATTATCTCAATATGTTGATTGCGTACTATTGTTTCAATAGTTTCACGATAAAAAGGATGGACAGTTCCCGCGATGAGAACCCTGTTGGTTTTACTGTGCTTATTAACACGGACTGCCATTAATATGGCTTCAGCTAAAGCGGTTGCCCCGTCATACATTGACGCATTAGATACTTCCATGCCTGTTAATTCACAGATCATGGTTTGGTATTCATATAATAATTGTAACGTTCCTTGGCTTGCCTCTGCTTGATAAGGTGTGTACGCTGTTAGAAATTCACCTCGAGAAGCAATATCCCACACCGCTGCAGGAATATGATGTTCATAACATCCTGCACCAATAAAACAGATACCATTATTATTTTTCTGAGCTTGATTCTGAGCCTCTTTCAGCATATCCATTTCATTAAGACCAGCAGGGATATTCTGAAATCCTGAATATTGCAAAGAGGTCGGTATTTCATCAAATATCTCTTGTATATCCCGAACACCAATCGCTGTTAGCATTTCTTCGGTATCATTGGGCGTGTGTGGAATATAAGGCATAATTAAATTTCCTCAGCTATCTCATTTTGGTATTCGTCAGCATTTAACAAGTCATCAATCTCACTTGGGTGAGTTGGTTTTAGCTTAACGAGCCAACCTTCATGATAGGGATCATGATTCACTAGAGCAGGATTTTCGCTTACGGCATCGTTTACAGCAGTTACAATGCCGCTAACAGGAGCGTAAAAATCAGAGGCGGCTTTTACGGATTCTACTACCCCTAGTTCTTGACCTGCGCTCACTTCATCTCCTATTTCAGGGAGTTCTACAAATACTAAATCTCCTAGCAATTGTTGTGCATGATCTGTAATTCCTATGGTGACTTCCTCTTGTCCTGCTTGCAGCCATTCATGGGTTGATGTGAATTTCAAATCATTCATTTTGTATCCTTATATTAATTTTACTAAAATTTAAATAGGTTTTCCTTGTTTAATAAAGCGGGGTTTCCCAACTTTTGCTGGGATTAATTTTCCACGTATATCAACAAGAACTTTTTCTCCTGTTTCCACAGGTACTCGCGCTAGAGCTATTGATTGTTGCAGTATAGGAGAATAACTGCCACTAGTAATTATTCCATCAGGGCAACCTGCAATAATTACTTTTTGACCACTGCGCATGATTCCTTTATCCAACAAGGTTAAACCAACCATTTTGCGTTTTATTCCTTGCTGTTTTTGAGAAACTAATGCTCCCATACCAATAAAATCTCTATCTTCAGGCTCCCATTTTACAGTCCAGGCTAAACCCGATTCTAATGGAGTCGTTGTTTCATCCATATCTTGACCATAAAGAAGCATGCCGGCTTCCAATCTGAGGGTATCTCTAGCGCCTAGTCCACAGGGTGTAATGCCCGCTTTTAATAAATCGTTCCAGAGCGGTATGATGTATTCATTGGGTACTATGATTTCAAGACCATCTTCTCCGGTATAGCCAGTGCGAGCGAAAAACCAGTGATCTACATCAGCGCATTCGAAAGAGGCAAGTGTTGAAACGGCGTCAATATGAGCAGGAGGCAGGATGCTTAGTGTCTTCGCTATGGCATTGGGGCCTTGTACAGCCAGCATGGATAATTCCCGTCTTTCTTGTAGGCCTACAGCGAACCCTTCGCTTTTAGCGCGAATCCAAGCAATATCATTTTGTCTGGTCGCAGAATTGAGCACTACTCGATAATTGTCTGAGGCTCTTTGGTATACAATTAGGTCATCTATAATTCCGCCATGTTCATTGCACATGCAGCTGTAGAGCGCTTTACCATTGTGAGTAATTTGATCAATATCATTGGTTAGGAGTTTACGCAGAAATTGGCGTCCACCGGCACCTAAGATATCAACGATAGTCATATGTGACACATCAAACATTCCAGCATCAGTTCTGACGGCATGATGTTCATTTAATTGAGAACCATAATGCAGTGGCATTTCCCAACCATGGAAGTTTACCATTTTAGCACCACAAGCCAAGTGTGTCGCGTGAAGAGGAGTTTTAGCAGTCATTGCAATTCCTTTTTTTATCACTTATTGCATGTGATTATACCTCTTGTGATTTATTTTGCGAGGCCTCCATTTGATTTTCACTGGATTCTTAATTGGAGAATCTATATCTCTATGATTAAGGCATGCTTATTTATCCAAAAGTTAATTAATCAAAATTCAAAAAAGCGATTTTCTTAGTTCAAATTAAAGCCATGATTGACTAAATTTGCTACAATATTATTATGTTAAATTTTTAGTCCAAATCATGCTTAAACCCAGAAACCCCGTGACGTATATGCCTAATACAGGGCAGCACCGATATATCATTAGTAGAAGTACTTTTGAAAAAATACAAAACTACCAAAACGCATTAATTATTGGCGCAGTCAAGCCAGGAAATCGCTTACTCGCCGAAATCAATTATTTCCTCGCTGAAGGGAAAACTGAATATGATCCGGATAAACCACTAACATCTCAAGATCTCGCTCAGTTAAGGAAGCTCTCCCCTGCAGAATTCATGCAACTTGTTATGAATACTCGCCTGCCCAAAATTTTTGCTGAAAGCCAAGCAACAATTGGAGAGGGAAAGATGTGGAATAAAGACGAGTATGAAATATTAGGTAATATTTGTTCAGTTCTTAGAGGAGTAGAGGTCTATGATAATGGAAAGTATGGCGCGACAGGTACTGGTGATGGACGGTATAAAGATAACCCTCCCAAAATAAATTTGTTGTGTATCCCTGGAGCAATCTTGCAACCCCCCAATACGATGGACAGAGAAAAAATTCTCTCTCAAGCTGATGGTCGTGATGTATTAGATGAAAGGAAATTTAAGGATTTTTATAAAGATAGATTAAGGACGGTCTTTCAGGAGGCTAATGATCAAGCAAAGGAAAAGGGCAAAAAAGCATTTATCACTGTTCCTGGCATTGGTAATGGAGCTTTTGCAGGAGAGTTTAGAGGACAAACGATTGGATTATTAAACGATACACTAAAAGAATTATTAGAAGAAAATCCTCAATGGAAGAATATTGGTGGTATATGGCTGGATGGTTACTCGTCCACAGTGTGCCAGGATAATCAAATAGGGGACACTAAACTTCGTGTTCGAAATACTGGCTCTGGTAGCAATGGTAGCCATGTTCTGCAAAGCGGTAAACCTTACAGTGATTTAGGGCAAATGTCCAAAGCAGAAGATTTTGCTGAATCCCCTGAGGAAGCCATTGAATTTGCAAATTGTGAACGATTTAAAATATTTGCATGGGATCATTTTTCTTATGAAGGCAATGATTGGGTAGGCGGCAGCCGTATGACGGATGAGGCCAATATGGCGGCTTGTAATGGATTGGGGGTGATGAGCGGATTCCCTGGTCAATACAGAAATGAAAACCCCGAGATAGATGGTCCTCCTAAAGCTTATTACCCCCCGGAAGGGTATAGGACATGGGAACAATTGTTTTATAGCAATAACCTAAAACAATCTATAGCTGACCGGTTGTTCGTATTTGATAATGGCAATTTTGTTCAACTGAAAACAAATAATGCTGCCAAAAAAGAACTGTTTGAGCAAGTCCGATCTGATTTGGCGAGCTCCACCTCCCTAGATGGAGTTCATAAAAAATTATGCACACAAATACTAACTGCTGCATTGGATCCTTACAATGAGCATAATCCAATGTTTCTCGGTTTATTAACAACAAATCTGCCAAAAAACGATCGAGTTTCTTATGCAAAAAAAACTCAAAACATGATTGAGGCATTTGAAAATGAGCTTGTAAAGAGAGTGGAACAATCAGACATAAAAAATACAGATGATGTTATAGCGCGAATCAATTTGTGTTTTGATGCGATACGTCATCAAATTAAAAAAATAATAGAGAATAATTTCTTAAAAATAAAATCCAGTTACCAGTATGGCCAAAACAATCAAAGCAGAAATCATGCCAGTCCCGTAACTTATTCAGGCCCTAATGAGCAATATAAAAATAAAACAGGGGATGTTCTTAAAAGAGAAATATTAGAAAGCTTTAAGGAAAAAATTGCGGAATGTTCAACGGATAAAGAGCTCAATAAACTGGTAAAGCTGCTTAACGCATCTGATGAGTATAGAATTCTTGAAACTCCTCAAGACACATTTTCTAAAATAACAGGAAAAAAAACGTCTTCAATAAAAGCTTTTGAGACAATGGTGTCTGATGCAAAAAAGGAAATCAAAAAGCTGAAGTTAAATCCTTCATCAGGGAATACGGCGACTAAGACAGTATCCTTTAAAGAACAAAGAAAAGCGATTACTAAGGGAGATGAGGAAGAATTGAGGGGAAGTCAGGAGAATAGATTTTCTTGATAGTCCATGCGATAGAATTTATGATTGTGCAGATGTCCCTCATTTATCAATTTAAACACTAGATGCCATTTACAGATGTATTTTATGGCTTTATGCTGTGATTTTCTCTCTATTACAATCGACAATAATTCTTTACTTATTATTGCTTTTAAACTTCGAGAAAAGAAAATTGTAGGCAAAAATCCTTAAAATTCATCCATAGAAGGTATCATGTAAATTTACGGGAAAAATATGGATTTGCCAATTATTTTGCGCTGGGGTCTCGATCTGGGATGGCTGTGCTTTCTTTTAATTCTTTTTCGGTATTTCTGGAGAAGAAGAAGAGACTTGAGGGAAGCCCAATCTTGGTTAAAAGCGAAAGGCCATATTACTCGCTGTGAATGGATTAAGGTAGGCCATAGTGTCTGGCCTAAAATAGAATATATTTATCAAGTTTATGATAAAGATTTGACTGGGGAATATCTGTTCTTAGATACTTCCCTCAATACACCCAATAGTAAGTACTCACGTAATATTGCCTATCAGGTCGCAATGGCTTTTAAGGATAACTCAGAAATTGATGTTTATTATAATCCGAATCGTCCAGAACAATCGGCTTTAGATGTTGCCATTCCAAAGAAATTAACCTTTATTTTAGTCTTAATTATCACATTAATTTTGCTGCATGTTGGTATTATTGTTTGGCGTTTCCTTGGCTAGTACTCTTAAGAGAATTTTCATTTTTACATTGGCATGGTGGGCTAATGACTGTCGATTGAAAGCTCGTTATACTGAAACCTCTGACCCCTTGACCAGGAGATGCTTGAGTAAAGCCTAATACTACTTTCAAGTTTTGCTTTTGCTGGTATTGGGGATTTTGGTAGACAACGAGTATTGGCATGATGGCTTGCCAGTGGGTAGGATCCAGAGTAATGAGTTTTGGCGGTTCTGTAGCCACTGCATCAACATAATAGGCATTTTTTTGAACTGCTTCGGGCAGCTTAGAGGCATTGAGTGCTTTACTATAGGCTATCCATGCGTCGGCTGTAAAATATTTGGCTATTTCTTTTTGTTGCTGGATGTAATTTTTATAATCAAACGTATACGTAGCAATAATGGCTTCATTAGCCCAAACGGCCAATTGAGCTCTGTCAGGCCCTGCGAAGACTAATTGTGATGCTAAGCTTATAAATACACCAAGAACGAAAATGAGTGTTTTGTTCATAATAAATTCTCATTAATTATTTAACTTCAGTGTAATCATTTTTTCAGTACAAAAAAATCCCCGGTAACATTCCGGGGAAGATTATTATCTGGATTTGGTGCGATCCAGATATTACCCCGCATAAAGAGGGGGAAAGCGGGGCAGAGCATCCGGGGGAATGCTCAACATATTAGACACCTGAATTGCAAAAAAGTTCAATTTTTAAACAAATTTATTTGTGATTTAATATTGCTTATTCGATATATTGTTTATCAGATTTGGCAGGTACCAGTAAAAAGGTATTTATGATATTTTATTAATAGACCGTCTTTTGACGGAATACCTGGATATTTCCGCACTTTACTGTCATTGTATTAAGAGACATGGACAGCATTTTCAGATCTTGGGATAGCACAAACATCATAGTGAGAGAAAACAGAGTGAGTAATAGTCGTTTTTATTTTGCTAATCCTACTAAATTCAGTCGATTTATTAATCGCTGGGATCTTCTGTTGCTTATATTAATTTTTTCTGTGTTATTTTTCTTGGGGTGGGCTGGTTCACAAATGGCTACCCCATATCAATTGGGTGACCAAATTCCAATTTCTTTGGAACCGTCCAATCTCCCCTTTTATGCTTTACGTACTGTGCTAAGAATGTTTATTGCCTTAATTTTTTCAATTTTGTTCACGTTTATTGTTGGAGCCTTGGCTGCTAAGAATCGGAGAGCTGAACAGATTATTATCCCAGCAATTGACATCTTGCAATCCATCCCTGTGCTTAGTTTTTTATCTATCACTGTCACGGGCTTTATCCATTTATTTCCCCATAGTTTGTTAGGGCCCGAATGTGCTTCAATTTTTGCAATTTTCAGTGCACAAGTATGGAATATGACTTTTGGATTTTATCAATCGCTAAAAACAGTTCCTCATGATTTGATTGAAGTGTCTGCCATGTTCAGATTGTCAGCCTGGCAACGTTTTTGGAAGGTGGAAGTTCCTTTTTCTCTATCCGGGTTGCTATGGAATATGATGGTTTCAATGTCAGCTAGTTGGTTTTTTGTGGTTTTATCAGAAGCTATTTCAGTAGCACACCAAAATATCAGATTGCCTGGTGTTGGATCATACATCGCATTGGCAATCACCCAGAGAGATTTGCATGCCGTGGGGTATGCTATTCTAACTATGGTTATCGTTATTTTTCTATATGATCAAATACTTTTCAGGCCGCTTATTGCCTGGTCTGAAAAATTTAAAGTAGAGCAATCTCCTGATGAGTCAGAATACCAATCTTGGCTAATTGATTTAATGCGTAGTAGCCGCTTAATGAAGAAGGTTACCGAGGGACTTACTGTATTCACTAATGGGTTTGTCAATGCTCGCTGGCTTAGAATGGGTGATCCCAAGGCCGTTAAAGAGATTAACTATAAAAAACAGAAATGGTGGGATAGATTGTGGGGTGGGGTAGTTCTTATCGGGGTGATTACAGGAGGGTGGTTCTTATTAAAGTTTATCCTTGCTGAATTAAAGGCAAGCGATATATTTCACGTCTTTTTACTGGGAGCTGCTACAGGAACTCGAGTAATCATTTTGATTGCATTAAGTTCTTTGTTATGGATCCCCGTCGGGGTTTGGATAGGACTAAGGCCGCGCCTTGCTCAGAGAATTCAGCCAATAATTCAGTTTGTGGCAGCCTTTCCAGCCAATTTATTCTATCCTTTATTTGTAATAGCTATAGTAAAATTTAATTTAAGTGTAGAAATCTGGGTAACTCCTCTTATGATCCTCGGTACACAATGGTATATTTTATTTAACGTTATTGCTGGCGCTTCACGGATCCCACGAGAACTCTATTTAGCCGCTGATAATTTTGGGTTAAAAGGATGGATATGGTGGAAAAGATTGGCTTTGCCAGGTATTTTTCCTTTTTATATTACTGGTGCTATTACAGCGGCAGGTGGAGCATGGAACGCGAGTATTGTGGCTGAATATGTTAGTTGGGGAAATATTACTCTTAAGGCCACCGGTTTGGGAGAATATATTCAAGCAAGCACATCAGCAGGAGACTTTCCGCAAATTGCCTTAGGAACAGCGATGATGTGTGTTTATGTTCTGGCTTTTAATCGTTTTATTTGGCGCCCACTTTATCGATTAGCCGAAGAACGGTTTAATTTTAATTGAGGCCTCTATGAAAGAAACTATTATTAGCATAGAAAATCTAAGTAAGTCTTTTAAAAAAGCCTCTTCGCAAGATCTTCTTGTTCTTGAAGATGTTAATTTTAATCTACAAGAGGGTGAAATAGTTGCTTTACTAGGCAAATCTGGCTCAGGTAAATCAACCTTATTAAGAATTATTGCAGGCTTAGTCGCTCCGTCAAGTGGCACTGTAACCTATAGAGGAAAATCCGTCACGAGGCCTGTGGAAGGAATTGCCATGGTATTCCAATCGTTTGCTCTTATGCCATGGCTTACTGTATTGGAAAATGTGGAGCTTGGTTTAGAGGCTCAAGGAATTAGCCGCGAAGAAAGAAGGCATAGGGCCATTGAGGCGATTGATATCATAGGCCTGGACGGTTTCGAGTCCGCCTTCCCTAAGGAGTTGTCAGGAGGTATGCGGCAACGAGTAGGTTTTGCTCGAGCACTGGTTATCAATCCCGATGTGCTATTAATGGACGAGCCTTTTTCAGCGCTTGATGTTCTTACCGCAGAAAATCTCAAATCAGACTTATTAGAATTATGGAAGGAGAAAAAAACTAATACCAATGGCATTTTATTAGTGACACACAATATTGAAGAGGCTGCGACATTGGCTGATAGAATTGTCATTTTTGGTAACGATCCAGGGTATATTCGCGCCGAATTACCAGTAACTTTACCACAACCACGCGATCCAGAAAGTCCCGAATATTTAGCTTTAGTCGACAAGATTTATACTTTAATGACTACTGGGCCTAAAGAAAAAGCGAAACGTGCTCAAAGAGAGCGCCAAATAGGTTTAGGGTATCGTCTCCCTGATGTAGAGCCTTCTGAATTGTCTGGTTTAATAGAAACTATGAAGTCATTTGAAGAACGTATTGATTTACCTGAGCTAGCCGATGAATTGATGATGAACATTGACGATCTGTTCCCTATTCTGGAAACTTTGGAGATACTTGGTTTTGCCAAGGTATCTGCTGGAGATATTCAATTAAGCGAATTAGGTAAGCAGTTTTCAGAAGCTGATTTACAGGAGCGAAAGCAATTGTTCGCCCAAAGATTATTGGAAAAAGTTCCTCTTGCACGTTATATCCGGCGAGTATTGGATGAAAAAGTTGGGCACCGAGTATCGGAGGAGCGTTTTTTAAGTAAGCTGGAAGATTATTTAAGTGAAAAAGAAGCAGATCGTGTCTTGAAAACTATGATTGATTGGGGGCGATATGCTGAAATTTTTGCTTATGACTTCAATACGGGTATTTTGAGTTTGGAAAATCCTGGCAAAGGAGCTTAATAATTACAATTATCATACGGAGTCAACTCTTGTTCACAATTCGCTAAAAAGTCATATTTGGCGGATATCGAACGAAAATGATTCAGAAAATGCCCACATGGATATCTATGCAGCACATTTTTTAGAATCATTTTCGTTCAGTCTTCACTCAAATCTGACTTTTCCTCTTTATTCCTTACCAACCATATTTTCAATATTTTTGATAAAGTATTTTTTAGCTTCCGTTTTTATTACCTAGACAGTTCTTTTAAGCTGATTTTCTTATGAGATAATCCAGGATTTCAAATAAGCGCTCCTCACTTCCAGCCATTTGTAAGTCGGTTTTATATTTGTTATTTACAACAAAAGCTGGAACAGCATTAATTTGATAATGAGCCATTAATGACATGCCATTATTTACCCTCATATCTATGGTGGTGAATTTTCAAAAGCGCTTTTGGCAATTTCTTTATCTACTCCATGAGCGACAAAGAAGTCGATCATAGATTGTTTTGTCGCTAAGGGATTTTTGTCCTCTTGGATTGCTTTAAATAACATGGGATTTAATTTATCAGACATCGCTAAAGTTTTTGCTGTATAGTAAGCTTTGGCATACAAATCCCAATTGGGTTTAAAAACAACCGGTACTCGTTCAAGACGAGCGTTTTTACCCATTTTGAGTGTCCAATCATTCAATGGAGCATCGATTTTATAACACCAGGGACACCATAACTAAAAAACTCGGTAATAATGGGAGTTCTGTCTTTATTAGCTGCGATCTGTGCACTGGGGACAACTTGATAATCTCTCCCTTCAATAAATTGAGCTGCTAGAGCTGTTATTGGGAGAAGAAAGAACATACAAATTAGTTTTTTTAACATTTTTTAATTCCTCAATATAACCCTTGAATATAGTAAGCTACTGCCTCCATATCTTCCGGACTCATTTTACTACTGATATCATGCATAATGTGATTTAAATCATTTGTTCGCTTGCCCTCTTTAAATGCTTGCAACTGCATAATTGTGTAAGTCGCATGCTGACCGGAAATAAGCGGGAAGCCGGCCTGAGCATTTCCAGTTCCTTTTGGACCGTGACAGGCTATACAAGCCGCAATATGTTTATTTAAATCACCACCTCTATAGAGCTGCTCCCCTCTTTGCAAATATTTCTTTGGGGTTGAACCTTCAGCAATAGGCATTTTAGCATAATAAGCAGCCAAGTCATTCATATCCTGCTCATTTAGGGTAGCTACTATTGCTGCCATAGTAGGAACAGAGCGTAATTTACTTTCTTTAATATCCTTTAGTTGTTTTATGAAATATTTTTCGTGTTGACCAGCAAGGTTAGGCCATTGCGGATTCATACTAATGCCTTGGGGACCATGGCAAGCGGTACATACTGCGGATTTGTTCTGACCTGATTGTTGTGAGTTTTCCTGAGCAAAAATGAGCGATGAAGAGCACAGGATTAATACAAGTGCTAATTTTTTCATGGATTTCTCATAAATAATTTCGTCAATTAATGGTACACTGCCTGGGTTAAAATCCAAAACTAAAATGATATCTTATGCCAATCAATCTATATTCTAAAGCAGTATTTTTAAAAAGTGCAGCTCGTGTTAATCACTTACCCGAAGATTCAGGTTACGAAGTAGCATTTGCTGGTCGTTCTAACGCAGGAAAATCCAGTGCCCTCAATTGCCTTACTGGCAATAAAAATTTGGCTCGGACTAGTAAAACTCCTGGACGTACTCAATTAATTAATTTATTTTCCCTTGATGATCAAAGGCGACTTGTTGATTTGCCTGGTTATGGTTATGCCAAAGTCGCCATGGGAGTGAAAGAGGAATGGCAAAAGAATTTAGTTCATTATCTTGAAACAAGGCAATGCCTGCGAGGGTTGATTTTATTAATGGATGTACGTCATCCTTTGAAGGAACTCGATCAAATGATGATTCATTGGGCTATCGACAGACAGCTCCCAGTTCATATTTTGTTAACCAAAGCAGATAAATTAAGCCGTAGTGAAGTTAAAAATACAATACTTAAAGTTCGTCAGTTTTATGAATTAGCTGAGAATTTAGTGTCTGTTCAGTCGTTTTCTTCTGTGAAAAAAGAGGGTTTAGATGAATTGGCTTCCCTTTTAGATACCTGGTATGAGTGGAATTAGTTCACTTAAAATTTTAGGTTAGTCATAATACATAATTTTTAGTTTGCCTAATGCCTCAATAAAAGCCTACTACCTCAATAATGGTGCTGCCGAAGGGTAACCTTAAGGATTACATAATATTCCACTGATATAATCGCATGCATTATGATCTATATGTATTCAAGAGGCTTGTAATGACAGATTTATTTCCACCCAAGGGGGTGCCAGTTACTATTCAACAAGGTATTGGCGGTAGCTGTTACCTTTTGTCATCTTTAGATTGTATTTTAAACCTTGGAGAGGATGGGGAGCGATTAATTAAATCACTCTTTACC
>NZ_JNCF01000096.1 GCF_000770585.1 Legionella norrlandica
CCCCGGAAATGGGGAAGAGCCCGTTTTCTTTGCTTTTTCCATAAACCTTCTATTATTAACCATTTCCTTAATGTTCATGATTCACATGAAAATCATCTCGTTCCAAATATTCCGATGCTAATGTTGGGCCAAAATCTTCATATCTTTCTACATATCGGTTTATAATCGATTCTTGATGCGGGTTCTTTCGACTTGAGACTCGACCACGGTTGCCGTGGATTAAGCCTGCATCGCCTTTTTGCTCATAGCGTTGATATATTCTTAGTGTTTGCCGATAACTCAACATCACATTGCTGTGATGTTAAACAGGTTCTTAGGTTAAATAAAAAAAGTAGAAAATATAAATACTGTTAAATGGCGCGCCCGGAAGGATTCGAACCTCCGACCCCCTGGTTCGTAGCCAGATACTCTATCCAACTGAGCTACGGGCGCGTTGATTGGCGGAGAGAGAGGGATTCGAACCCTCGATGGGATTTCTCCCATACTCCCTTAGCAGGGGAGCGCCTTCGACCTCTCGGCCATCTCTCCAATCAATGGTAGCGGAGTATAACAGGTATTTATCAGGCGTCAATAATTCTGTTTACAGAAAATGGTGAAAATCAAAATTTAAGCGCGATTAGCGATATTAATGTTCATAAAATCATCAACTTTTTTTTTTTTAAAAATGGATTTGTGTTATTACCTTTTTTAAATTAAAAGTGAGTTTATATTAATCTGTCATTATACTTTCCTCAGAACTATTTAATTATTATATTTTTTCAGAAAATCATCTTAAAATTTCCAAAATATAAAGAATGCTGCTAATCTTTGTTTCAGTTGATTTTGATATAGAGACCCTTACATACATACTTCAGTCTCTTAAGTATAAGGCCCTAACAAGGAGGACTAATGAAATACCAGTCGAATTTAAGTGGTCGTGACGTTTATGTAGTCGATGGAAGCCGAACGCCATTTCTTAAAGCAAAAGGAGTAGGTCCATTTTCTAGTTCAGATTTGGCAGTTGCAGCTGGTACGGCTCTCTTAAACCGTCAACCGATTTCTCCAGAAGAACTTGATGAAGTGATTATTGGTAGTGCTATGCCAGGACCTGACGAAGCTAATATTGCAAGAGTGATTGCTTTGCGTTTGGGTTGTGGTGATAAAGTTCCTGCATTTACTGTCATGAGGAATTGTGCTTCTGGCATGCAAGCATTGGATAACGCCGCCATTCAAATTGCAACAGGCCGTAGTAATTTGGTTCTTGCTGGTGGAACTGATGCGATGAGCCGCGCTCCTTTATTATTTAATGAAAAAATGGCTTCTTGGCTAGCTGAATGGTTTACCGCAAAAAGTATGGGTCAAAAATTAGGTTTGATTACAAAATTTAGACCTTCTTATTTCGCACCAGTTATCGCTTTACTTCGAGGCCTTACGGATCCAATTGTTGGATTAAACATGGGGCAGACAGCTGAGAAGGTTGCTTATCGGTTTAATATTACAAGAGAACAAATGGATGAGTTTGCTAATCAAAGTCATCTGAGGATTGCGCAAGCTTACGCTGAAAACAGGATGTCAGAAGTAGTCCCGATTATTGATTATAAAGGACGTATTTATCTTCAGGATGATGGTATTCGGACTGACTCAACAGTAGAAAAATTATCAAAACTAAAACCATTTTTTGACAAGAAATATGGGATGGTCACTCCAGGTAACAGTTCTCAAATAACTGATGGGGCTTGTTTGCTATTATTAGCCAGTGCCGAGGCTGTAAAAAAATATCACTTGCCAGTCTTAGGTCGCATTGTAGATTCCCAATGGGCGGCATTAGATCCTTCCCAAATGGGATTGGGACCTGTCCATGCAGTAACACCCATATTGAAGAGGCAAAATTTAACACCTCAAGATCTGGATTGTTGGGAAATAAATGAAGCGTTCGCAGCACAAGTTCTGGGTTGCTTGGCTGCATGGAATGATGAGGATTACTGTAAAACGCAACTCGGGCTTAAAGAGGCTTTAGGAGCACCATCATTAGAAAGACTTAATAGAGAGGGAGGTGCTATTGCAGCAGGGCATCCTATCGGTGCCAGTGGAGCCCGTATTGTGCTACATGTTTTGAAATCTTTGGAACAGAGAAATGAATCACGGGGTATAGCGGCCATTTGTATTGGTGGAGGACAAGGTGGTGCTATGTATCTTGAACGAGTTACCGAGGTGAAGGAACATGAATAATTACAAACATTGGGATTTGCAAAGAGATAAAGAAGCTATACTTTGGTTGGGACTCAATAGAAAAGATGCTGCAGTAAATAGCATTAATGAAGAAGTATTGGACGAATTAAACAGCTTACTGCATGAAATATCACATGATAAAAAAGCAATAGGTCTGGTTATTTATTCGCTTAAAGAAAAAGGATTTATTGCCGGTGCTGATGTTAATGTTTTTTCTCAATTTGAAGACTCTTCACAAGCAGTTGATTTTTTACAGAAAGGACAAACTGTTTTTACTAGGCTACAAACTTTAGCTATTCCTAGTGTTGCCATGATCGATGGTTTCTGCATGGGCGGTGGTTATGAATTGGCATTAGCATGTACCTATCGAATCGCAACGGATGATAAAGATACTCGCATCGGATTACCTGAAGTTATGTTAGGTATCCATCCTGGGTGGGGGGGGACAGTGCGCTTACCTCAACTTATCGGAGGCTTTAAAGCCTTGTCGCAAGTGATTTTAACGGGTAGCGCAATACCTTCTGTTAAAGCCAAAAATCTAGGAATGATTGATGAAGTAGTGCCAGTTCGCCAGCTCAAAAGAGCAGCCATATATTTTATTAAAAATAAACCATCTAGACACAGGCCCTCATTCATTGAGAGCTTAACAAATAGTTCACTGCTTAGAAAGCCAATTGCTTATCTATTACGTCATAATGTCGCGAAACGTGTTCGTAAAGAACATTATCCTGCCCCTTATGCTGTAATTGATTTGTGGGAAAAAGAAGGGGGCTTAGGTGAGAGAGCTTATCTAAAAGAAGCTGATTCTATTGAGAAACTGGTTTCTCAAAATGAAACAGCCAAAAACTTGATTAGAGCCTTTTTGTTACGGGAACGCTTAAAAGGATTTGCCAAAGATAACCACTTCGAAGCAGCTCATGTCCATGTTATTGGTGCAGGGGTCATGGGAGGAGACATTGCCGCATGCTGTGCTTTACGTGGTCTTAACGTCACTCTACAGGACAAATCTTATGAGCAAATTGCTCCTGCATTGGGCAGGGCACATAAACTGTATAGTAAAAAATTACGTAAACCACGATTGATTCAAGCAGCAATGGATAGATTAGTCCCAGACCCGGAAGGGCATGGTGTGAAGCGAGCTGATGTCATCATTGAAGCAGTTTTCGAGAATTTGGCTGTTAAACAAGAAATAATGAAAACAGTGGAGAAAAATGCCAAAAAGAATGCCATCATAGCAACAAACACCTCTAGCATACCACTTGATGAAATCAGCAGTGTCATGAGTAAGCCAGAACGATTAATTGGTATTCATTTCTTTAATCCCGTGGCTAAGATGGACTTAGTAGAGGTAGTAAGTAGTTCAATTACTGACAGAAAAATACAGCAAAATTCTTGTTCTTTCGTAAGCCAAATTGGCAAACTTCCTTTACCAGTTACATCAAGTCCTGGTTTCTTAATAAACAGAGTACTTATGCCTTATCTGATGGAGTGTGTACAATTGTTAGATGAAGGATATAGTGCTGAAACTATAGATGAAGCAGCACTTCAATTTGGTATGTTTATGGGACCTGTTGAGCTGGCTGATACTGTAGGTATGGACGTTTGTCTGGCTGTTGCCGAGAATTTAACCAGTCATTTTGGTGGCACTATACCGCAAAAATTAAGAGATTTGGTAAAATCAGGTAAGCTAGGGCGTAAAACAGGAGAAGGGTTTTATAAGTATAAAAATGGTAAGGCCATTAAGAAAAAGGCGCCTGTCCATGTCGATAAAACAATTGCTGATCGATTGATTTTACGTATGGTGAATGAATCGGCTGCCTGCTTGCGCGAAGGAGTAGTTGCAGATTCTGATTTATTAGATGCCGGGATGATCTTTGCGACAGGGTTTGCTCCATTCCGTGGCGGCCCTATGAACTATGCTAAGGATTTTGGCAAAGATAAATTGGAAACTTTATTTAAGACTTTTGAATCCAAATTTGGTGAGCGTTTTAAAGTGGACACCAATTTGTAATTTCTGCTGGTACTAAATAACGCGATCCGAGACAGTGGGGGAGCGGAATATACTGATTTTCCGTCTTCCTCTCGGTTTCGGCCTGTTTGGTACCAACTATAAGTATTTGGAAGACATTTCAAAACAACGTCATGATGATTTTGAAGGCCAAATTTTATGAAAAAAATAGTGTATTTAATTATCTTGCTTAGCAAATGTTCTTTTGCAAGTGTCTATGTATTGCCTGAAACAGGAAATACTGTCGGCGAGATGCAAGTGGCATTTTCCGAGTTTGGAGAAACGATAGATGAAGTCGGCAGGCGATTTAATGTTGGCTACTATGAAATGATTCGCGCCAATCCAGGTGTGGATCCAAAATATCCCCTTGCTGCCAACACAAAATTAATTATCCCATCTCGCTTTACTCTACCTAGAGTGCCCCAAAGAGGCATTATAATTAATTTGGCGGAATACAGATTATATTATTTCCCCCCTGATGAGAATATCGTAATTACCTACCTGTCGGCATAGGCAGGGAGGGTTGGGACACCCCTTTGGGGTTAACTAAAGTTATATCCAAAGAGGTTAATCCTACATGGCGTCCAACAATAAAGCTACAAAAAGCCGCTGAAGATATTGGTGCTCCAATCCCTGGCACTTTCCCTCCCGGCCCACATAACCCTTTAGGAAAATATGTCTTACGCTTGGCTTGGCCAACTATTTTGATTCATGGTTCAAATCATGTTGATGGTATTGGTGCTAAAGTGAGTGCCGGTTGTATTCGTATGCTTCCTGATGATATAGAGCATTTGTATAGTCTTATCTCTGTTGGAACACCGGTTAGGGTGATAAACAATCCTATGAGAAATAGTTGAGTTTTTTCTAAAATTATTACTCTTCCTCTTCGTTCTCAATTTTGATCCTCGTTAATAAATAATAGCATAACCCAACAAGCGTTATAGCAGCGAAAATATCGATAGGGTAATGCCAGCCTAGTAATACGCAAGAAGCTATCAGTAAAAGATTAATAATTGATAATATAATACAAGGAGTAAACCAATCTTTAATCAAATAGGAGCATAAAATTGCCCAGATTGAATGAAAGGAAGGAAGAGCAATTAGCCCTCCTTCAATAGTAGTGGGTTGGATATGGTTATGAATTTGATGAAATTTAAGCCCAGTTGCTATTTGTTCAGGAGCAAATAAACTACTTTGAATTTCACTGGCGGGCGCCGTCGTTGGGAAAAAATAGTAATAAGAAAAACCTAGTAAAGTAGTGGAAAGCAGGAGGAAATAATAATCTTTAAGAACCTGAAATCGTCCTGAAATAATCACAAATAAGGGGATAAAGCTCATCTGATAGGCCAAGCTATCATAGATAATGGATAACAAATATTTCAAGTGAGGGTGTTTGTTTGTCCATTCTAAAATAGCAACCATATCAATGCCAAATTGTTTCTCAAGCGCTATAATTTGTTTATCGATAGGAGAGAATGGAGTTAATTGGACTGCATTGGTTGCTAAAGCAATTACTGACATAACCGCAAAAAGATTGATTAACTCTAAACCAGAAAGTGTGATTCTATGGGTTCTATCAAACGTTAAAATCAAACCAATATAATTTAAAAGGATAATACTGCCGATAAGTGGCGTATTGGGAGGAAAATAATTATTCCCGGGAAATTGATAGATGAAATAATTGATGGACAGAACTATGAACGACAGGCAAACAATTGTCCCTCCTAGTAAGAAAAAATATCTGGAAGGTATAGCACGCATTAAGCCGTCCTCACTAAATACCTATCATCATTTTCTTCATTCTATCCGACCTTATCAGCCAAAAAATTTACAATGTTCATTAGCCGAAACATCATTGGCATGACACTGAAGCAGCCAGCATATTGTCCCCATAAACAGCCGATCATTCTTACTATGAAATCCCTTAGGTTTTGGAAGCTACTTACACCACATCCCCTCTCTCCAACCCTTATCTCGCGAAAAAGTCTCTCATACTACTCAAATTCCTAGTACGGGAGAGGTGCGATCGGTACATCTGAAAAAGATGTGTTCAAATTCAGTCTGGGATAGCTATAAAAAATTTTAGGGACGTTGTCTAGTCTGGACTGCAAAAAAAGTTTTATTCAACTATACTAAGAGATTCTTTTTGTTTAATTGCATGAAAAATTTCCTCTCTGTGTACATTAATTGATCTTGGTGCCTCTACACCAAATTTTATATTACCATTTTCCTGAGTTTTAAAGGCTAGTATTTTAACAACGGTATTCGAAATACGAATAATAAGTGGTTCTTCAAATTGAAGCGTTATTATATCCATTAAAAAAACCTCTTTATTTATAATAAGTTATTGTTAGCTTTAACGGATGACTGATGTCATTCATCTCAGAACGGTACCTTACTTTAGTAACAGTTGTCACTATAAATCGCTGTAAAATTTATAAAATTTTTTGATTTAAGTGAGAATAATGGTGGAGTGAGTACAAAATGAGCAATTTTTTTTAAAATATTTCTTTATTAATGCATAAATTTTCTTAGAAGTACTTCTAAGTCTGAAGCTATCATAGGTTGGCTTAGTAAATAACCTGGGCCTGCTCACAATGTTGATCTTTTAAAAAACTAATTTGATTCGGGGTTTCAACTCCTTCAGCAAGCACTTTAAAATCAAAGCTTTGAGACATGGCAATTATTGCTTCAATAAGAGCCTCATCATTTTTTGAATGGTCAATGTTATTAATAAAAGACCGATCAATTTTGAGCCTTTTTATACTTATGTGCTTGAGATAGTTAAAAAAAGATTTACCAGTACCAAAATCGTCCAAGACAATTTTAATACCTAGGTCGGTTAGTTGTTGAATGGTATGGAGAACATCAAGATGGTTTATCAAAATATTTTCATTGAACTCGAATTCAAGATTTTCAGGTTTTACTTTATATTTTTTAAGGATTGTATTCACAGTAGATACAAAATTATTTTGTTTTAATTGTTGTATTGCAATATTGATTGACAACGACGTGGGCAAATTTTTTTTTTCTTTTCCCATAAATTAATTTGCTTACATGCTTCGCATAAAACCCATTCGCCAATAGGAATGATTAAACCAGATTCTTCTGCAACCTTTATAAAGTCAATTGGGGTAAGACAACCTAGCTGAGGATGATTCCATCTTAAAAAGAGCCTCAACA